>DRMS01000491.1 GCA_011322515.1 Leucothrix mucor | reverse complement strand
TAAAAAATAGCAAACCACTGCTGTTTTTAGAGCCTTATGTAATGCGGTCTACAGCTTGAGCGGGAATTGCTGTAAAAATATCCTCTGTACACGACAATTTTTTTTGACGACCTAAGTCATTGATTTCTACTTACTGAGGCGTTCCTCTCTGCTGAATAATCAATTACTTACAATACATTCTGAAAAATTGTCGTGTACAGAGAAAAATATCTCACAATCCTATGATTATTGTAATTTGTAAACTACACTCATGCTAACGTTGTGTGTTACTTCATCGAAGTTGTTTATTTAAATTTAATGATATTCAAATGAAGTGAAATCTATTTATGCTTCTCGAAACAACTATTCTATAGATGTTAATATATTAAATTCCCATTTTTTCAAACAAAAAAGGCGTTGTATCAGCCTTGGAAACCTTGCTTTGGGAATTATTTAAATGAAAAACTATATATTAATAAATTGCACGAAAGGTTAGGAAAGTTATTCAGGATAATAGTCTTGGAAACTTACTTATTCATACCTGAATAGCTTCAGGTTATATTATAAAAATATTACTATATTAAAAGCGTTAAGGAGATTTTCAAATGAAAAGAGTTAATAATACCAAAGAAAAAATAGTCTTTTTAAAAAAAATAACCACAGGTGCAGTATTAGCGGTGGTGTTTTTACCTTCTATTGCAAATGCAATTCCAGCTCCAGTCCTAGTCCCAGCAGCGGCCACTTTAATATCACCTAGTGGGAGCATTTCTGATACAACCCCTACCTATGAATGGAACGCTGTTTCCAATGCTACTTGGTATCGTTTATGGGTAGATGATTCAACAGGACACAAGATTGGAACATGGCACGCTGCAGCATCTGTAGGGTGTGGCTCTGGAACAGGTACTTGTTCAATAACTCCTGCAACAACATTAGCCTATGGAGCAGGTAAGTGGTGGATACAAACGTATAACACCTCTGGTTCTACTTGGAGTTCTAGTCTATCGTTTACTGTCCTTAGTGCTGGGGGGAGTGGTAGTGGAAATGTTGATATGTCCAATTGTCCATCTGTTACACTTCGTGTTGATGATATTTCTACAGCAACTGGCTGGGGTAGTCATTTTTCAGCTGGTTCGAGTGAAAATGGGTACGGGGGATCAAATTTTGAATGTCATTTAACTCCAAGTAGTAGTGGGTTAGTAGCTCTCTGTTATGATGCGGTTCATAATGCAACCAATAGAACAAATCAATTTTCTGCCTACTTAGGTCCAAAGGAGGATATTGATTTTGTTGAATGGAATGTGGGAGAAAATGGTGTAAGGGTAACAGCTCAGAGACGAAGCAAGAGTGCTTATACATCAAAGCGTATACCATTTCAAAGTAGTGCCTATTTCCCAATTCATCCTGATATTGGTGCTTGTGGTGTTGATAATACTGATACAACTAACACACTGTACTGGGTGGCAAATGGTGTTCTTAGCGGGATGGCGTCAAGGACTGGGTCTGGTTATTCTATGTCGGTTATAACCCCTTAAGGGAATCTCTATTGATTTAACTACAAACAATCAATTTATTAGTAACTTATTGATTTTAAATAATTAAACAAGAAATTCTAAAAATATTTATAACTATTAAAAATCAATACCTTACATTAAATTGATTGAAAGTTGATCGATTAATAGAGGTCTCCTTAAGTCATTTTTCTATTGTGGTAAATTTTCTTGCTCCCATGCTTTGAAGCTGTGCAAGTATTCTGGGACAACAGAAAAATGAGGAAAAACCCCCATATTTTGTTTAAAAATTAATATAATAGCGACTACAAGTTAAGGCGGGACAAGTAAAGTTATATCAAATAATCCACACCTTCGACAAGCTCAAGGAACTAGCCCTTCGGTAGACTCAGGACACCGCTTCCTGAGCTTGTTGAAGGTGCGGGTGAATAGCAGAAACATGAATTGCCCCAGCTTAAATTGGAAGCCCACGTTCCTAAGCGGTAGAAACATTTATTAGGAATAATTTATTGAGGTTTCTAGTATCTATCCCTATCTCATTAGATAATGTCAAATACAGAAAATATAAATCAATGAGAAATTTGCATGACCACACAGAATGAAACAACAGATATGCCTCTTACAGAGCACAAATTCGCCCAATACGTTCGCTTACTAGGAAAAGGTAAAACAGGCTCCAGAAACCTGACTTACCAAGAGTCAAAAGATGCGATGACGATGATTCTAAAAGGAGAGGTAGAGCCTGAACAGCTCGGTGCTTTCATGATGCTTATGCGTTATCAAGAAGAAAGTGCTGAGGAGCTAGCAGGCTTTGTTGATGCGACCTATGATGTGCTAGATGTTCCTGAAAATATGCCAACGGTCGATTTAGATTGGTCAAGCTATGCGGGTAAGGCACGTCGTTTACCGTGGTTTATATTGTCCACGTTATTACTGGCTGAAAATGGTATTTCTATTTTGATGCACGGGGAAGGTCATCATACTCAGGGTCGAATCTACACAGAGCAAGTGCTTAAACTGTTAAATATTCCTATTGCACACTCCTTTGAAGAAGCGGGTGAGCATATTACTGCGAGAAACTTTGCCTACTTACCTCTGCATGACTTCCTGCCTGAATTAGCACGCATTATGAATCTAAAATGGATTCTAGGCTTGCGCTCTCCTGTTAATACTTTTACGCGCCTCATCAACCCTTGTCGAGCCAAATGCTCAATGCAAGGTATTCATCATCCTGCTTATCGAGATACACACCAAGAAGCATCTTTGCTATTAAAACAGCCTGTAATGGCCGTTATTAAAGGCGATGGTGGTGAAACCGAATGGAACCCCGATATGAAAAACTTGGTGCGCTCCATTAAAAACGGGCAACTTATCGAAGAAGAGTGGTCGCCTCTTTTCCCCAAACGTCATGTTAAAGATAAAGTGTTAGACCCTTCAAAATTGGCTAACGTTTGGGATGGCTCTGTTGATGATGAATACGGTGTCGCTGCGATTATAGGTACAACAGCCATCACCTTGTATACAATGAGTAAAGCAGACAGCCATGAAGCAGCACTGGAGATGGCTAAAGATTGGTGGGAAAACAGAAAAAAATAAAACAGATGAGGGTGTTATTGAAGAGCTAGCGCCTCAGTTAGGTAGCTGTTTAAGAATAGAATAAGGAAGTTTAAAGAGATAAAATACCCGCTCAATAGG
>DRMS01000490.1 GCA_011322515.1 Leucothrix mucor | reverse complement strand
TTTATTATTCCCTGCTTTTTATGGATTGATTTAACCCCAAAGAACAAGCATAAAACAAAAAAGCAACTTATTATTAATAAGTTACAACTATTTTTACGTTTCATTTTTAGACTAAACCACCCGAAAATTAGCCCGTAAACCAGCAATATCAACCGAAGTCACTTGAACGGTCAGTGATTGATCCAGCTCCACTCCTTTTGTGCGTATTCTAGGCTCTAATGCCAATGTTGGCATAATGACAGAGGTATTACGCTCATTTAGCATCACCACAATCGCTTCGCCTTGCCAGTCTTTATTTTTCTTTAAATACAACATTTTCCAATGCTGGGTGGAAAAACGCTCTGCTTTACGCATTGCCATTGATGACTCACCTGAGATACCAATACGTTCAACTAATGCCTCATGCGCTAGCATCGGCTGGTCATGAATAAAGGCTCTTAATTGTTGATGTGTGACCAGATCCAAATAACGTCGTAGCGGACTGGTGACACGGGTGTATTGCGGTAGCCCTAGTCCAAAATGTGGTGCTGGGTCGGTTGAATGGCGGGATGCTTTAAAGCAACGACGATAAGCATAATGCTCAGATGGTTTTTGTGGGTGCTGAATTTTTTCAGGCTCAGGCTGATAAGCATAGGGAATAAGAATATTATTCTCATGGGCAAATTGAGATACCGCCTCACCTGCGGCGAGCATACACTCAGAAACTAATTGGCGACTACCATCGTTTTGATAAGGCTGGACAAATATTTCACCCTCTTTGACATAAACATTAACTTCGGGTAAGTCTAACATCGCCGCATTATTATCAAGACGGCGTTGACGATAACGCTCCGTGAGTGCTTTTAAATCCGCAAAGGTAGTATCCAATTCTTTATTGGCATCATCATAGGTGGTGCGGATTACTTTGATTTGCGAGAAGCAAACCTCAATATCTTCTAACTCTCCCGTTGCAGAGACAATAAAACCAACCGAAAGCGCAGGGCTTCGCTCCTGCAAGCCTAATCCTAATTTCTCGGTAATTGCTGCGGGAAGCATATGTACCGTTTGATCAGGCAAATAAAGATTACTACCCCGCCCTCGTGCTTCAATATCCAACTCAGAATCAGGGGTAATAATTGAAGAAGCATCAGCAATATGTACCCATAAACGATCACCATCAAGCGAAATAGCATCATCAGGATCTTGATTACCGACATCATCAATCGCCCATGCTTGCAGGTGTTGCAGGTCACGGCGCTGTGTTTCTATAGCATCAGGAATGTCCAGTTCAGGATTACTCATATCCACCCCCATACGACGTGGCCAAGGATTATATTCTGGCTGCCAATAACCTAATCTAAGCAATAATTTATGCGCATCTTCCTTCGTTTCGCTAATTTTCAATGTTTTTAGAATGCGACTATTTTCACGCTCGCCACAGGCGAGTTGTTCTACTTCAACCAAATGCGTACGATCTTCCTCGATTATTTGGTTATTTTTAATGCGCTCAAGCAAACCTTCCCATGCTTCTTTTTGGGTTTTCTTCGCCACACGTTCCTGCTTTTCTGCCGCAATAATATCCGCAGGGCGTGCTTGGATTGCATCCGTATCCCCTTCAAAATAAAGCCCATCAACCACTAACATCCAGCTAGACCATGCGCTTTGCGGTGTATAATCACCGTATAAAAACTCTGCTAACTCTGCAAGAGAAACGCTCTCTCCTTCTAATAACTCTAGCGTTTCATCAAGACTATCAAGTGTTTCGGGTAGTGCTAACTCCAAACTATCAACATCTTTGATCGGTCCTGGATGAAGTAATTTAATATCTTTTTCACGCACCCGCTTGGTGGTTTTAAAAAATAAAATATCAAACTTATCTGCAACCTTGGTAACAATTGCTGCTTTGCTTTTATAGTAGACTAATGCGCCTTTTTTGATTTCTGACATTGCTTGTGTGTTTCTGTATCAATTTAAATGGGCGGTTATAGTAGCGTACTCTTAGATTTTATGTTGAAGTTTAATTTTGGCGATGTTTTAGGCTAGCAACTTAGGGCAGGACAAGTAAAGTCACAGCAAACAACCCACACCCTTCGACAAGCTCAGAGAACCAGCCCTAAAATTACAAACCTCACCTGCCTCAATCTCCTCGCCTTTACTATTTGTTATGCGACGAGGCTAGAGCCTCGCAACCAGATAAGATGGTGTTTTCAAAAAAAGATAGAGGAGCAATATTAGATTCTGCCCGTCTGCCTCCTTTTGGTTTTAAAAATCACTATTGATTTTGCTAAGAAAATATAGCAATGTAGCGAGACTTAGGAACGTGCATGGAATAACTTCCCGAACTTATAACGCAAAATTTTTGGGCTACCAACTTAAGGCAGGACAAGTAACGTCATGGCAAATAACCCGCACCCTTCGACAAGCTCAGGGAGCTAGCCCTTTAGTAGACTCAGGACACCGCTTTCTGAGCTTGTCGAAGGGTGCGGGCGAATAGCAGAAACATGAACTGTCCCAGCTTAAATTGGTAGCCAGATGCTCCCTATAATTTATCAATTCAAGGCAAAAAATGTAGGTTTACAAGTGTAAATGATCATTTTTCAACGCAGAAATGGCAGATTTCAGGGGGTAGGTGAACAGTTACCTTTCGTGCTCGTTCCTTATATATCTGGGTTGTTGAAAAATGGCTAATAAAGGATGCCAATATGAATCTAGTAACCGTAAAAAATAATCTAAAAAACAGACCCATATCAAGAATAATATTGGCTGTATTTTTTCTATTCTCAACACCACTTTTTGCAGAAGCCATTTCTATTGGTGTGGTCAATATCAATAAAATAATGGAACAAGCGCCACAAGCCGAGCGTTCAAGCATTAATTTAAAAGCTAAATTTCTACCCATTGAAGAAAACCTAGCAGAACAAACCATAGAAATTAAAAAACTTATGGCAACAAAGGCAGAAATATCCTCTTCCGATGAAAAACTTCAAATGGAAAGAAAACTTCGCACTCTAAAAAGAGCGCATAGCCGCGCACTAGAAGACTTCCGCGAAGAATTTCGCTTCGCTCGTGACCGCGCATTAGATAAAGTACAAAATGAAGTCTATGATGCAATTCATGTTGTTAGAAGGCAATTGGGATTAGATCTCATTGTTCAAGAATATGTTTCAGCAGATCCACGCATTGATATCACTAGTGCTGTATTGCAATACCTGCGCAAGAAAATGCAAGAACAACAATCAAATAGAAATAAAAGCAATAATGACAACCTTAACACTCAGTGAATTAGCCAAGATAACTGCATCAAAACTACAAGGTGACCCTGATTTAATCCTCACAGGCATCTCTTCATTGGAGGCTGCTATAGAAGGTGAAATCAGCTTTGCTACAGGGCGTAAATACCTTTCCCAACTCAATCGTTGCAATGCTTCAGCGGTTATAATAAATGCTGATTTAGCAGAAAATTATCATGCTGATAATATACTAATCAATAAATCACCTTATCTTGCCTACGCACAGGCAATTGCCGCTTTTCACCCTGAGCCAGCGATTCAAGCCAGTATACATCCATCTAGCGTTATTGCCACTAGCGCCTCTATTGCAGAGAGTGCATCAATAGGCGCTCATGTTGTTATTGGTGAGAATGTTACTATTGCTGATGCGGTCATTATTGAAGCAGGATCAATTATTAACGAGCACTGCTCTATCGGGCAAAATACACACCTACACGCAAATGTAACACTGTATGCAAATACCCAAATTGGACAAAATACACGCCTACATTCGGGTGTCGTGATTGGTGCAGATGGGTTTGGTTATGCGCCTAATCAGCAAGAATGGTATAAAATAAAGCAAGTTGGCAATGTGATTATTGGCAACGATGTTGAAATCGGCGCTAACACAACCATCGATTGCGCCGCCCTTGGAAGCACTCTTATTGAAGATGGCGTGAAGCTGGATAACCTGATTCAAATTGGTCACAATGTTCATATTGGCGAGCATAGCGCCATTGCCGCCTGTGTTGCTATTGCGGGTAGTGCAACCATTGGCAAACGCTGTCAAATTGGTGGTGCAAGCGCGATTGCAGGACATCTAACCATTGCTGATGATGTGATTATTACAGGCATGTCAATGGTGATCCGCTCGATTAAAAGTGCTGGCGTTTACTCATCAGGAATGCCTGCAAATGAGAACCACAAGTGGCGTAAAAATATTATCCGCTTTACACAACTCGATAAAATGGCACAAAAAATACGCCAGCTTGAAAAGCTTATTAAATCCTGAGTCTAAGCACGTCGTTTTATAGTACAATCGCCGCTTTGGAAACTATTCGCTTAGGGGAAAATTATGAGTTTAATGGACGTAAAAGAAATACGCCGATTTCTGGCACACCGCTATCCAATGCTATTGGTAGACCGCGTTACCCAGTTTGAATCAGGAAAATCAATCACTGCTATTAAAAATGTCACCATCAATGAGCCATTTTTCAATGGTCATTTTCCTGATGAGCCTATTATGCCTGGTGTATTAATTATTGAAGCTATGGCGCAAGCAACAGGTCTACTCGGCTTTCGCACCATGGGTGAAGAGCCACAAGTCGATACCTTATATATTCTCGTTGGTGTGGATAAAGTAAAATTTGTTAAACAGGTCGTACCTGGAGACCAGCTAATACTAACCGCTGAAGTATTGCGTCATAAAGGCAAACTGTGGGTATTCAAAGCAGAAGCGCATGTGGATGGCAAACTTGCTGCAAAAGCAGAAATTAAATGTGCAGCGGTTGGACCGAAGGCTTGATTCATCCCACCGCCATCATTGAGTCAGGCGCAGAATTGGCAGATGGAGTGAGCATTGGTGCTTATTCAATTATAGGCGCTCATGTCAAAATTGATCGAGGGACATGGATTGGTCCGCACGTTGTCATTCAAGGGCATACTGATATTGGTAGAGAGAATAAAATCTACCAATTTTCGTCCATAGGGGAAATCCCACAAGATAAAAAATATAATGGCGAAGCAACAAAACTGATTATTGGTGATCGCAATGTTATCCGCGAATGCTGCACCTTTAATACAGGTACTACTCAAGATATT
>DRMS01000489.1 GCA_011322515.1 Leucothrix mucor | reverse complement strand
ATAGAAGCGGCTGATTTAGCGGCGATGAGTTGTCCAAAAAACTCAGGTGCCTGTTTTTTATCAATCCACTGCAATGAAAGAGAGTTTTGTAGTGTTTCAAGGTAATGAAAGCCAATCGACATTAAGATAGTGGTGAAATAAAAGCCAATAGCGATAGGAAAAAATCCAGCCAGAGCCGTTCCTATACCTAATAGAATAAGCGAAATATAGCTCATACGTTGTTCGCGTATTAGTAGCAAAACAAAAATCAGGGTAAAGGCTAATAAGCCAGGAATCTCGCGTAAACTTTGTAAAATACCAATCTCTGAACCCGTAAAATGAGCACGTTCTATGGCAAAATTATTGAGTAGATTTAGCCAGATAGCAAAACTCATTGCAGTGCCAATGGCGATTAATAGTAATAGTAGCTGAGGTGATCTTTTTTTGATTTGCATGGCGCATTATTCTATGAAAGGCGGGCGAGTATAGCAGAATAAAGGCAATCTATTAATCCATTAAAACTCAATTCCACGACACAATTGATCAACCTGCCTTAATAGCGTTGGGATACGATGCTCACCATGCATCGTTGCTATTTTTTCCTTTGCTTCTGCTAAAGGTATATCAATTGCAGTGATATACAGTGGTTTTGTGCTTATGCCTCTCAGTATTTCATAATCAGGTGCTATCTGGTTAAATGCTTTTTTGGCAACACCAATAATGGGAGTATTGCCCTTTAAACTATCATAAAGATACTTTCCAAGTCCTGCCTCAGATTCACCATCAAGAAACACATAACCATCAATAATAATCAGCTCAGGTGTAATATTATGCTGTTTGATTAGATTCATAATACAAGGAAGCTCCCTTTTATAAAAACTTCCTGATTCATAGGCTTGGATGTTCTCGGTATGAGTGAGGAGTTTTTGTGAAATATCAGAAGTATTCCAGTGATTAAAGAGGATACCTGCGCATAAGGCAGTGGTATTTGTATAGTGGACATCTACGACTAGTTTCATAGTAAGAAGCTTGCTAATTATTTGTTTGGACTTAAAATGGTAGCTGATTTGGAAATGATTGATCTGAAAAACTATCTATAAATATTAATAATAAACCTAACCTATTGGACTCTTAATGGCTCAAATAAAAAGCCTAGATACGCTCTACACTGTCAATACTCCAGAAGGTATTAACTTAACACTTTCTCCCGCAGGGCCGATGCCGCGTATGTTGGCATGGGTGATTGATGTATTAATTCGCTTTGTTATCTATACCGTTACTTTTACCGTCTTGGCGATATTAGGCTCTAGTGGAACAGGTATTGCCTTAATTATTACCTTTCTAGTAGAGTGGTTTTATCCTGTTTATTTTGAGCTGTTTAAAAATGGACAAACACCAGGTAAAAAATCCTTAAACCTCTATGTAGTGCAGGATAATGGCAGCCCTGTAACACCTGCCGCTTCTATGATTCGTAATTTACTACGCTTTGTTGACTTTTTACCATTATTCTATGGTTTTGGATTAGCCAGTATGTTGCTCAATAAGCGCTTTCAGCGTTTGGGGGATTTAGTAGCAGGCACGGTGGTATTGTATAAAGAAGAACCCTTGATAGAAGATTTAATGGAGAGTGATGAGATTGATCATCACGCCATTGTACCACCGATGAGTTTAAAAATTGAAGAGCAACAAACTATTTTACAATTTCGCCAACGTCAATTGAGCTTATCAAAAGATAGAGCTGAAGAATTAGCAGGGCTAAGTGGCGTATTGGTTGCAGATGCTAAAGCGGGTGAGAAAACGGTGTATTTAACCCGCCTTGGCAATTGGATAGCGGGGAAACGATGAGCACAGTTAAGCAATCACAATTTATAGAAAAGCATCAGCAACAATGGGATGATTTTACCGCATGGCTGGATTATCAAGAGCTTCCTGCCAGAAAAAAACGCAGTAAAAAAAATCCTATCGAGCCGCCTAAGGAGATTGATCTACCGAATGTGTATCGACAGATTTGTCATCATTACTCACTGGCAAATTCGCGTATGTATAGCCCCGTTTTAGTGAAGCAATTAAACCATTTAGTAACACGCGGACATCAAACCCTTTATAGTGCACATACCAACTTTTGGCATCATATAAAACAATTTTTTGCGGCAGGATTCCCCGCCTTAATGCGTAAAGAATGGCGTTTATTTGTTTTAGCAGGTGCGCTGTTTTATATTCCTTTTTTCGCCATGATAATCGCCATTCAAGTACAGCCTGATCTGGTGTATAGCGTGATGGATGGCGCTCAGGTGCGTAGTATGGAGGCCATGTATGATCCTGATTCAGTAACGCATAAACTTGGGCGCGAGCGAGAATCAGATTCAGATTTATATATGTTTGGTTTTTATATAAAAAATAATACAGGCATCGGTTTTCGCAATTTTGCAGGCGGGATGTTATTTGGCGTGGGGACTTTGTTCTTTCTTATTTTTAATGGCTTATTTATAGGTGCAGCAGCAGGGCATTTAACCCATTTGGAATTTATAGATACCTTCTGGGGCTTTGTACTAGGGCATGGCTCGTTTGAATTAACCGCCATCGTGATCTCTGGTGTAGCAGGTCTAAAATTGGCGGCTGCACTGATTAAGCCAGAGCGAAAATCACGCATTCGCGCCTTAATTGATAATGGAAAAATAGCGGTGCAAATTATGTACGGTGCCGCAGTGATGTTTATTATAGCCGCTTTTATTGAGGCATTTTGGTCATCCATGGTCTTGCCTGTGGTGATTAAATATCTGGTTGCCGCCGTGCTATGGGCATTAGTGATTGCCTATTTTTGGTTATTGGGGAGGGAGAAAACGAATGGGTAGCTTGGTTAAAAACAGTTCTCTCACAAAGACGAAAAGTAGGCAAAGTACGCAAAGGGAAAATGCCAGACTCAATCTTGTTCCTATACTCCACAGGATGAGAAACTAATATGCAATTAGACCAAATAACCGCAAATATCCGTCTAAGGTCCTCATGGGAGGCGGTGGATTTAGGCTTTAGTATGATACAACGCTGGTGGGCTTCTGTTTACCCTGCGCTCATACTCTTTAATTTGTTTATTTTTATCCCACTATTTATCTTTATTCCAAGT
>DRMS01000488.1 GCA_011322515.1 Leucothrix mucor | reverse complement strand
CTCACACTGTAAACGCGCAATAATATCCGCAATCCCCTGCAAACCTAAAAACTCCCACCGCTCATAGCCCAGCTTTCCCTTTAAATACACTTGAGTCGGCAGATAATAGGGTGAGGGTTGTTGCTTTAATTCAACCGTAGCAAAGGCATGAAAAATAGCTAAACGATCCTGACGTGGCTTAAAGGCAAAGGCGCTCTCTTTAAGTGAGTCTTGCATTTTCTGCCCACTTTGTTGTGCGTGTAGATTACTGCCAACATGACCTAATAACTCTTGCATAAAAGCATCACGGGAGGCTAATTTTAGATAACCTAGCTCATCAATGGGAAACTGCAAAAACCAAATGGTAGGTTCTGATTTATCAAACTCCGACCAAAATAATAAAGCCAACCGTGCTTTTTGCTGGAAAGGACAGGGGTAACGTTCTGTTTGATCTTCAATACGCTGGAATAAGTCATTGGGCAACAAGGTTAATTTACGACCTAGGTCATAGAGACGATATTCAAATTCTCCACGTTTTAGAAACTGGCTAATACTATCTAATTTGTTTTCCATAAGTTTGAGAAATTTAGAGGGACAAGGGTGATTAATCTACACTAAATAGTTGCTTAATACACCCTGAAAGATTCTAATAAGGAGGATGAAAAAACTCTTTTTTACAAAAAATCAGCACAGTATTTCCGCTCTGAACATTATGGAATGGTCAGGCGCAATGATTGCTGTTGTCGCCGCTATTATGCTGGCATTGAATGTTTCAATCAGCCCTTGGGCGTTTGTTCTTTATTTTATTTCCAGTTTGATATTAGCGGTATGGGGATGGTATAGCGGTGCTTATGCGATTGCATTACAAAATGTGATTTTTATTGGTATTAACTCACTTGGGATTTATCGCTGGTTGATTATAGCGCAGTAGATTTGAAATGATTACTATAAGGCGGGACAGCCTGTTAATTCATAGGGGTTAAAAAGAAAAACAATTCTCTACGTCTTTGCGAGAGAATTGTTTTTTGTCCTGCTTTAAATTAGTAGCTATAGGCATTCATTGATTAAATTTCCGCACCCTTCGACTCCGCTCAGGGAGCTGTACCCTGAGCCGAGTCGAAGGGTGCAATTATTTAGGTGAAAAACTATAGTAATAATATCTTCGCCAATCGTGATTTGCAGGGTGGATAAGCGATAGCGCATCCAGCAAAATCAACGTGTTGCGGTGGATGCGTTACACTTATCCACCCTACCGTTTAGATTTAGCAAAAAATTCCACTAAATCAGGCACTAAAATCAAATGCTTGATTAAAGAGTGTATTGCTGGCTATATCACTTTCACGAATATCATACATCGATCCATTTGAATCAATAGGAATAATCGTATCGCCTGCGCTAAGCGTGCCACTTCGATCATGGTCAAAAATATACACACCATGATCAACAGGCGTAGTGAATGTTTTTGCTATCGTGGTGAGTGCTTGCTGTTGTTGCTCTGACAAAGCAACTCTTGGTAGCACACTATCCATTGCGATTCCATTGATGGTATTATTAATCTCATCGTCCAAGGTTAGTGTATACGTTGCCGAGTCAGGATTATTACGATCTGCAACCACAATATCTCCAGCCCCTAATCTTCCATTATTTGACCCTGAATACAGCTCTACATCGGTAAAATCAGCGCTTTGCTCTATTAATGATTTCAAAGCAGAATTAATATTCATTGCTCTTCCTACACTATTGTTTTGAATAGCGCTAAGATCTTCTGCGGTTAAGGTAATATTTGCACTATTTCCACTTAAATCAACAACTGTATCACCGACACTTAGCTCGCCTGATAAATCATTATCATCAACACGGAAATTACTGATCCCTGTCTGCGCCGCAATAGCATTGATCTGAGTAGGATTCAGATTATCTATATAAGGTGGCTGGAAGGCGTTAATCCCTTCTAAATCTGCCGTTGTTAACGTATGTTCAGAACCGCTAGCATTTGCAGCAATATCACCCACACTGAGCGTTCCTGAATTATCAATATCATGAACATGGATTTCGCCACGTAGCCCAGTCACGCCGCCAACGGCTGATTGTTGTGCAGCAGTAATACTCACATTAGAACTGTCTCGTATCGCTGCGGTATTAATAGATGTCACATCAGCATCCGATAAATCTTTAAACTGCTGTGATACGCTACTTGCACCACCTGTCGCAAGCACCGCCGTATCACCTGCGCTGATAACACCATCGCCATCATTATCAATCACACGAACACCCGTCTCACCTGTTGCGCCATTTGCACCAAAAACCCCCAGTACGCTTTCGCGTTGTGATGCAGACAATGCCACTGTTCCAGAATCATTAATACTTGTATCGCTATCAGCACGTTGCTTTATTTCATCCAGTGATAAACGCACATCGTTAAATCTGAATTTCTCTGTATTAATGACTTCAATACGCTGTCCTGTGTCTTTATGAGTCAGGACAATTTTTGAATTATCTCCTTGACCAATAACAGGTATCACATCCTTTCCTTCTTGACCAGCTGCTCCAACAGCAGGTGAGTCTCGTCGTTCTACCGTAATAGTATACTCATCAATATTAGCTCTGATTCTTGCCGTATCGGTACCTGAACCGCCATCTAGAAAATCATTACCCAAGCGGCTATTTAAAGTATCATTGCCTGAGCCACCCGATAATCTATTTGTGCCACGACCACCTGCCAGATAGTCATCTCCCGACCCACCGACTAAATTATCATTACCCTGACCACCATAAAGACGATCATCGCCAGAGCCACCAAAAATAACATCATTGCCTTGACGACCAAATAAGCGATCATCACCGCCTAGTCCTCGCATACGATTATTTTCGTGATTGCCCTCTATGTTATCATCGCCCTCTGTTCCGAT
>DRMS01000487.1 GCA_011322515.1 Leucothrix mucor | reverse complement strand
TGACGACCATAACGACGAATTAATAACTCCTCCGTTACTGAGAGCATAAATAAATCACATAAATAGACTTTTAAGTAGGAAAGATCCGTCAAGCTATTAATCGGTGAATTTTTCTTTTCAACAGCATGCTTTATTAATGTTTCAATATTATTCAACACCTCATCTACCTGCAGTTGTACTTGCCCAATATGCTGTTTTTCATAGCCAACAATACTAGAGGTTGATGAAATATATAGATGCGTGGTGTCTTTCCATTTTTTAACTAAAGCGCGGGAAAAAGTAGGGCGCACTGGGCCGTATAGACGTGGATATAAAAAATCAGAGGATTGACGAGGATTTTTAAGCTCCACTCCTGGTTTTTTTGCCGCGAGAAAATAGATCTGCAAACCACCACAGCTCGTCCCTATGGCTGTTGAAGCGGGTGGTACATAATCCCAGTGTCCCTCATTATCGAGTATTTGTTGTCGCCCTAAACAAAAATCTTGATAGTGCAGTAACCCTTGCTCATCTTTATTAATAGAGTCTAAATAATTCCAAATACGTAACAAATGAGGATAGGAGTGCTCTTGACTGGTTTTTAAAATCAGCTCATAAGCATATTGGGTTGCTAACGCAGTATTCTCATGTTGTGCCTCATCAAACAATAAATGCCCAAATAAAATATCATCGTTCCATGCTAACTGAATACCATCAGTTGTCGCTGTACTCACAGGTGTGTCGCTATACCAAACTTCGGCAATATTTGATAATGCCAAATTAGGTAAGCCTACTGAAAAAAGTGGCTTATCCGTATCTTCCATACTCGCTATTGATGCAAAACGAATAGCCGCAAGCACATTTTCATCCGCCGCTAGCGCCGACAGATTTTCTACAGGAAGAAACTGAATGGAAAAAGGAACTGACATTTATTCATTGCTGTTAAGTTATAAAGCGGGATGATCACATTAATGACAAGTTTAATGAGAATAGTCTAGTATAAAACCAGTAACTCCGCCGATAAGTAAACCATATACCGTCTCTGTAACAATATAAACAGTATTATCTTTGCGTAAATATCTCTTATGGCTGATAGGGTTAAGTACACCAAACTGGATTTTAACGCCATTAAAAGTCACACTCACACGCTCCTTATCCAGACCAAACGTTACTAAATCCTTTCCTGCGACAGGATAAGAGGCATCGATGCGTTCAGATAACAACGTCATTAAATGTTGAATTTTACGCTGATCAGCCTCACGCTCTATTGGTTTAATAATCAGCCATTTATTAGCCACTTTTTTTAATTTGATGGTAGAATCATCAGATGATGAGTCAGCCTTATAATGATAAATTGAGATAGAATGAATTTCATTCCCCATTGATTCGTCATAAAGCGAATTTATTTTTATAACCTGATTTGATTGTTGGTTAATAAACCCAATCAGCCCCCCTATTGCGAGTAATAACAATCCATTAAGAATGAAGCGTTTTTTTGTTAATGTTTTTATCATA
Organism: Leucothrix mucor; assembly: GCA_011322515.1. Taxonomy (GTDB): domain Bacteria; phylum Pseudomonadota; class Gammaproteobacteria; order Thiotrichales; family Thiotrichaceae; genus JAGLBW01. Next base: position 10,568 of record DRMS01000487.1, on the reverse strand, counting down.
GGCGCATTTTACGTGGAATAACTATCATGGCAAATTTTAATACACATATCACCGTCGCAGCCGTTGCATCAGGCTTATTATCAACACTGTGTCTGCAAGTTGGATTTATTGGCACTAGCGATGCACTACTGCTAACACTAGCGGGAAGCATAGGAGGTATTTTGCCCGATGTAGATTTACAACACTCCTATCCCAGCCGTATTATTTTCTCTCTAATCGGCATGATCCTTGCTTTTCTATGGATATTTTCCACTAAAAATGAGCTAGCTATTGTTGAACTATGGGTCATAGGCTTAATTATTTACGCCACTATTCGCTACCCTATTTGGATGATTTTTCATAAATACACCAAGCATAGAGGCGCCTTTCACTCCTTAATAGCCGCTTTCGCCTTCGCTCTTTTTAGTACCGCAATCAGCTTTAATTTTTTTGACAAAACAGCCTTTATATCTTGGTTGATCGGGATGGTAGTCTGCTACGGCTTTATTATTCATTTAGCACTCGATGAGATTTATTCTGTGGATTTTATGAATCGCCGTATAAAGCGCTCCTTTGGTACTGCAATGAAAATAGTGGACACTAAACAATGGGCTAGCTCAGGCATTATTATGGGAATAGCGATAGGCTCTTATTCATTATCACCAAGCCCCACCGTTTTTATTAACACACTTCTATCGGCAGAAACGTATCAAATAATATGGGATAGAATGTTACCCTCTGTTTAGGAACGAGCACGAAACAACGTCCCGATCTCTAACTTGCTTTTTTATCCCAGCTTGGATGATCTCATTCGTTACGTAGAGTGACTATGCGCCTTATGAGTTCATCCAATCTGAAATAAAAATTCTGCGTTAGAACTCTTCGGGAAGTTATTCCGTGCTCGTTCCTTAAATAGCATGCTACAACTGACCAGTTAGGAAGTTTCAAGTAATGAATTTACCTATATCGCGCTGATTTTTTGTTCCTGATCAGAGTATCTCAAGAGGCGCATAGTTGCCCTATCCAACGATTGAGATGATTCAAGCAGGAGCAAAAGGGCAAGTAAGATTAGTAAAACCATTGCTTGGAACTTCCTAAACAAAAAACGCAATGGCAAGTCAGCTAATCTCCGCAAACAAACGCTTAACCCACTGCACGCGCTGCTCTAGCGTCTCTAACTCCACTTCAAAATAGAGTTTATCTGACCCCACTATTTTATATTCCCAAGGGCGTTTTTGTACTAGCGCCATAATTTTCATGGGGTCGATGGCAGGTTTTTCATTAAACACGATGCGCCCGCCTTCTTCTCCTACGTCCAATTTTAATACACCTAATTTCTGTGCTATTTGCTTTAAACGGGTGACATCAAAGAGCGTATTCACAGGCTCAGGAAGCAAGCCAAAGCGGTCTATCATTTCTACGCGTAGATCACGTAATTGCTCTTTATTTTGGGTGTTAGCAATACGTTTATAGAGTATTAGGCGATTATGTACATCAGGCAGGTAATCATCTGGGATTAATGCTGGTGCGCCTAAATCAACGGTGGTGCGGGTTTCATGTCCGTCTTCCTCGGGCAGATCACCGCGTTTGAGGGCTTTGACAGCGCGTTCTAATAATTCATTGTAAAGGGAGAAGCCAATTTCCTGAATTTGTCCACTTTGTTCATCACCCAGTAGCTCACCTGCGCCGCGTATTTCTAAATCATGCGAGGCTAGGGTGAAACCTACCCCTAACTCTTCTAAGGATTCAATCGCTTCGAGCCGCTTTTTAGCATCCGCAGTAATCGCTTCTTCACTAGGAATAATCAGGTAAGCGTAGGCTTTATGATGTGAACGTCCTACCCGTCCACGTAATTGATGCAATTGTGCTAAGCCTAATTTATCAGCACGATTAATGATAATGGTGTTGGCGGTGGGAACGTCAATGCCACTTTCAATAATAGTGGTGGCAACTAACACATGAAAGCGCTGGTGATAGAAGTCTTTCATAATGCTTTCGAGTTCTTTTTCCGACATTTGTCCATGCGCAAAGCGTATATCCGCATTGGGTAGATAATCACTTATTTGATCGGTGATTTTCTGAATGGTTTTCACTTCATTATGCAATACATAAACCTGTCCGCCACGCGATAGCTCACGCGCACAGGCTTCTTGAATCAGTGCTTTATCCCATTCTTTAACAAAGGTTTTAATCGCATGACGTTGTGCAGGTGGGGTGGCGATAATGCTTAAATCACGCAGCCCTGAAAGTGACATATTTAAGGTACGTGGAATCGGTGTGGCAGTCATGGTGAGCATATCAACATTAGCACGGAGCTTTTTTAACTGCTCTTTATGGCGCACACCAAAGCGATGTTCTTCATCAATAATCACTAAGCCTAAATCTTTATAGCGAATGTCTTTGGATAATAATTTATGCGTACCAATGACAATATCAACCTTGCCACTTTTTAATCCTGCCATTGTTTCTCTGGTTTGCTTGAGGGTGCGAAAACGTGACAGCGTTTCGATTTTAAACGGCCAATCGGCAAAGCGATCACGGAAGTTTTGTGTATGTTGTTGCACTAGCAAGGTGGTTGGCGCAATCATTGCAACCTGCTTGCCGCCATTAGCCGCGAGAAAGGCAGCGCGCATGGCAACTTCTGTTTTACCAAAGCCAACATCTCCACAGACAACGCGATCCATTGGACGGGTTGAGATTAAATCATCTTTTACCGCATCAATGGCTTGTGCTTGATCAGGGGTTTCTTCAAAGGGGAAGGCTTCGGAAAATGCATGATAATCCAGTTCATTGACATCATAAGCATGACCTTGCAAGGCGGCACGGCGAGCATTAATTTCTAATAATTCAGCGGCTATATCGTGAGCGCGTTTAGCGGCTTTTTTACGAATTTTATCCCACTGCTCCGTGCCCAATTTATGCAAGGGGGCTTTTTCAGGGCTGGCACCGCTATAACGACTGATGAGGTGTAGCGATGAAACAGGTACATAAAGCTTATCACCTTTGGAATATTCCAGCGTTATAAACTCTTGCTCTATACCGCCTGCTTCTAGCTTTTTCATCCCCCTATAGCGCCCAATACCATGCTCTTCATGCACCACAGGCGAGCCTTCATGTAAATCAGTTAGATTGCCAATAATGGCTTCGGCATCACGGGTGGCTTTACGTTTGCGGCGGCGTTCTTGCTGTACTTTTTGCCCAAAGATCAAGCCTTCAGGAATAATGGCTAGTTCGCCCTGTTGTTCTTCATTTTTTAGCCATAAACCCGCTTCTAAGGGTGCAATGGTGACGCTAAGTTTGCTCGTTCCTTGTAAGAAATTTTGCCAGTCTTGACTGGTGCTGGCGGGGTATTGATTATCACGTAATAGACTGAGTAAATTTTCACGTCTCCCCGCTGATTCGGCGGTAAATAATATCCGCCCTTGATGCACAGCCATAAATTGTTGGAGCAATATTAAGGGAGATTCAGCCCGTGCTTGTAACAACAGGGAGGGTAAAATATACGTGGGGTAGTTGTAACTATTTTCTGTATTTTCCTGCTCGTAGTGATGTGTTTGTATACGCCGTAAGGCATCAAAGGCGGTTTTTAATTGATCTGTAGTAAGAAATAAGGCGTCTGGCTCTAAAATTGGGCGTTCAATATCATGACGGCGTTGCTCGTAGCGCTCGGCAATATTCGTTGCAAAAGTCTCTGCCGCTGGCTGTATATCATGGCTATAAATCAGCAAGGTTTTTTCAGGGAGGTAATCAAACAGGGTGGCTGTTTTTTCAAAAAATAGTGGCAAATAGTATTCAATCCCTGCGGGTGGATTGCCATTACTAACATTGTCATAAATCTGACTGCGCGCTAGATCGCCACCCAATTTTTCAGCATACTGAGTGCGGAAGGTTTGGATGCCTTCTGGGTTGAGCGGAAATTCTTGTGCGGGGAGTAATTCAACTTTATCCAATTGTTTAATAGTGCGCTGATTTTCTGGATCAAAACTACGCAATGAATCCACTTCATCATCAAATAAATCAATACGAATAGGATGGTTGCTACCCATTGGAAATAAATCAATCAATGAACCACGCGTTGCGTACTCGCCATGCTCCATGACTTGAGTGACATGACGATAACCTGTTTCTTCTAATTGCATCCGCATCAGTTCAATATCGAGGGTATCGCCTTTTTCCAGCAAAAAGGTATTGGCACGAATATAGTGTGTGGGTGCGAGGCGGTGCATTAGGGTGGCAACAGGGACAATTAAGACACCCTGCTTTGTCGATGATAATTTATACAGTGTTTTAAGTCGCTCAGAAATCAGATCTTCATGTGGTGAAAAGACATCATAAGGCAGTGTTTCCCAATCGGGGAAAATATGAATATTTTCAATATCAGAAAAAAAACGGATATTGGCTTCTGCTTGATAAGCACTTTGGCTATCGGGCGTTACCAGTAAAATAAGCCCTTTATACTCCTGTGAGGCATTCGCGATGACTAGGTCTTTTGCACAGCCATGTAACTGCCCCCAGTCAATCGTATTTATTTGTTTGGGTGGATAAATGGGGGTGATGGTTGAGTGAGCCATGACTGCATGCCTTGCTAGTTTTCTGTGAAAAGCGCAAAATTGTACTCTTTTGGATACTTTCTTGCGATGTTATTTATCTCTAAATGGTTTATTATGAACAACAAATATAAATAAAAACTACGTTCAGAGTTATCTAACCTTATGAATTTTTAATCTAAATTGAAGGGATTTTATTTTGATTACCGCACAACCTGCTTTAGAGCTAAAAGGTGAAATGTTGATGCTAAACATATTGCGCTTGCAAGAAGTTGATATCGACTTAATAGAAGAGGCATTGCAGCAAAAGCGTGATGAAGCACCACTATTTTTTGTACAAAGCCCTGTGGTAGTGGACTGTTCTAGTTTAAGCGAAGAACAAGGTAAGCAACTTGATTTACGCGCATTGCGACGTTTACTGGTCAAAATGGATTTTGTACCTATTGGTTTACGCAACCTATCTAATGCGATGCTGGCAGCATCAATGACGGCAGGCTGGAATGTATTGCGTGCATCGCCAAAGCAGTCCTCCAACCAAGCGGCTGTGATCGACCCTCCTCCTAAACATGCTACGACCACTGACCCTATATCTGAACAAGAGCAGGTGAAAGAAACAACTACCACTGAACCTGTTAGCGAAGACCAAGCAGATAAGCTAGCCGAAAATATAAACCAATCAACAGTGCAAAAAAAAGGTTTAACGATTAATCGCCCGATACGCTCTGGACAGCAGATTTATGCAAAAAATGGTGATTTGGTTATCCTATCGCAAACCAGTGCAGGATCGGAGGTCATGGCTGATGGTTCTATACATGTTTATGGTCCTCTTCGCGGGCGCGTCCTTGCTGGTGTTAAAGGTGATAAAAGAGCACGTATTTTCTGCCGCTCACTGGAGGCAGAATTGATTGTTATTGCGGGCTGTTATCAACTATTGGATGAAAGCAAGACAGAATTAAAGGGCAAACCTGCAATGATTCATTTAGAAGATGATAAGTTAATTATAGAATCAATTGCATAGGTTGATGGAGATAGAGACATAAGTAGGAGGGCATAATAAATCTAACAAAGTTTCAATGTTTATTTTTCGAATTTCAAGGCATTGTTGAGCCAGCATAGCTGGCAACGGTAACCATAAAGCAAAAGATCGGAGAATAAACAAGTAAAGTGTTAAGTTTATTATATCCTCCTACTAAAGTAACAACTCAGGCTACCAACTTAAGGCGGGACAAGTAACGTCATGGCAAATAACCCGCACCCTTCGACAAGCTCAGGGAACTAGCCCTTCGGTAGACTCAGGACACCGCTTCCTGAGCTTGTTGAAGGGTGCGGGTGGATAGCAGAAACATGAACTATCCCGCCTTAAACTGGTAGCCACAACTCAGGTTGCACTTTGCTTTGTTTTAAGGCAAAGGCATATAGTTTATAGACTTAAAGGGGTATTTTAGGATTAAAAATCAATCAAAAAATAGAGTGTAGACAAAGCATTACAAATTAATTTAGATATTTTGGAGAGTACAATTGAGTAAAGTAATTGTTGTTACATCAGGAAAAGGTGGTGTTGGAAAAACAACCACTAGTGCTGCATTTGCTGCGGGCTTAGCAAGTAAAGGGCATCGCACTGCTGTTATTGACTTTGATGTAGGCTTACGTAATCTTGACTTGATTATGGGTGTTGAGCGACGCGTTGTTTATGACTTTGTCAATGTTATCAATGGCGAAGCAACCCTACGTCAGGCGCTTATTAAAGATAAGCGTGTTGATAATCTATATATTCTGCCTGCTTCACAGACACGAGATAAAGAGGCGCTCACACTAGAAGGTGTTGAAAGCGTTATTAAAGAGCTACAAGCAGATGGCTTTGAGTATATTGTCTGTGATTCACCCGCAGGAATAGAAAAAGGTGCTTTTATGGCGCTTTATTTTGCAGATGAAGCCATTATTGTTACTAACCCTGAAGTTTCTTCAGTGCGTGATTCTGATCGCATATTAGGCATTTTGCAGAGTAAATCCCGTGCTGCAGAAGAAGGCAATGTTGTTAAGGAGCATCTTGTTATTACCCGCTATTCTCCTCAGCGAGTAGATTCGGGCGATATGATTAGTCTTGAAGATATTGTGGATATTTTATCAGTCCCATTATTGGCCGTTATTCCAGAGTCAGACTCTGTTTTACAAGCATCAAATAGTGGTGTGCCTGTTATAATGGATATTAAAAGTGAAGCTGGGCAAGCTTATATGGATATGACGGGACGCTTTTTAGGCGAAGATTTACCGCATCGCTTTTTAGACACTGAAAAGAAAGGCTTCTTTAAGAAGCTATTTGGGTAGGAGGCATCATGGGATTATTTGATATCTTTAGGCTGGATAGAAAAAAGAATACTGCCAATGTAGCGAAGGAACGCTTGCAGATATTAATTGCGCATGAGCATGCCAGCAGAGCGGGTGCTCCTGATTATTTTCCTAAAATGCGTGATGAAATCATGGATGTGATCCGAAAATATGTAGCAGTTGAAGATAAAGGGGTAAATGTTAATCTGGAAAAAGGAGATGATTATGATGTTCTAGAATTGAATATCACGTTACCTGAGCGGCATTAGATAATTTTATTGAGCCTTCGTGACGAAACACTATTTTTTACTGTTTTATCATCTTGCGATCCCTTGTTTTTAAATTCCTTAGCTAGGCTTTGTTGGCATTTGACGGTTAGGCTACTCTAAGAAAATAAACGCGCAAATAGCTTGATGAGTTTTTTTCAAAAGAACCATGTGGTTCCGCTATGCGTTTGTTTTTTCTTGATGGAAGAAAAAAAAGTAAAAATATAACGGCTACCAGTTTAAGGAGGGATAGTTAATGTTTCTGCTATTTACCCGCACCCTTCGACAAGCTCAGGAAGTTAGTTCCCTGAGCTTGTCGAAGGGTGCGGGTTGTTTGCTATGACTTTACTTGTCCCACCTTAAGTTAGTCGCTCTATTGAAGCTTGCCTGTTTGATATTTGACCGACTAGCAGTATTTTTTCGATAAAAGTTCTATACTAGAGGTTTTTTATTAAACTTAATTTGTAACCCCATGAAATTCCTGATAAGTGTTCATATTATTATACTTCTATTACTACTCGTTAGTTTGTGGGTTGGGCATGGGAGTTATCCTGAAATTTGGAAATTAGAACAGGATATTGCAGCACAGAAACGAAGCAATGAAGCTCAGGAAGATAAAAACCGTCATATTCAGGCTGAACTTGAAGATGCACGAGTTGGGCATGCGGCTGTAGAGGAACGTGCGCGCAGTGAATTAGGAATGACCAAAAAAGGTGAAACATTTTTTGAAATCATCCTTAAACCAGAGCCTAAAAAGAAAACCGAACCCAGTGTTTCACACGTTCTTTCCGAACCCAAATAAGTGATTGAAAGTATGCCTAATAATCCTATCACTTCATCCATTTGGGTCGTTATCCCTGCTGCTGGCGTTGGCAAACGAATGCAGTCTGATCGTCCTAAGCAATATCTCCCTCTATTCAATAAAACCGTTATTGAGCATACCCTATCCTGCTTTTCTCGACATAAAGCCGTTGCAGGTATTGTTATTTCACTGCATCCAGATGACCCTTATTGGCAAGAATTGAATATTGATTTACCTATTGTTCATTATGTGGCTAAAGGTGGCAAAGAGCGTAGTGACTCCGTATTGAACGCATTGCAGTTAATGCAAAATGAATTAAAAATAACAGCTGATACATGGGTAATGGTGCATGATGCAGCGCGTCCTTGCTTGCTAGAAGCTGATATTGATAAGCTTATATCCACTTGCTTGCATGGTGATGCCGTTGGTGGAATTTTGGCAAAAAAAACCAGTGATACAATGAAGCGCTCAACAGTGGATAATACTATTTTACTAACAGAAAACCGTGAAAACCTTTGGCATGCACTAACGCCACAAATGTTTCGCCTTAAGCCCTTATCGGATGCTTTGCAAAATGCACAGGTACAACATGCAGTGATTACCGATGAGGCATCTGCATTAGAATACAGTGGAAAATCACCTTTATTAGTTGAAGCATCAGGCAGTAATATAAAGATCACACATCCTGATGATTTAGCATTAGCGGAGTTTTTGTTAAGAGGGCAGGATTAGATACGATGCAGAACTTAACGCAGAACTTTTGTTCTATAGTTTTCCCGATAAATAATGTCCTGATACAAAGGAGTGAAAGCTTTAGCTTTTTAGTTATCAAGATGAAATTTAATAAGTGAACGTCTATATAGGGGGGGCTCAAGAGGCGAATAGTTTCACTAGGCAACGATTTGAGATCAGTTAAGCTGGAATAAAAAGGCGCGCTAGGTTTTGTAAATTATTTAATTATGGAGTTCTAGGATGAATGATATTCGTATCGGCAATGGCTTTGATGTACATGCATTCATTGAGGGTGATCATATCGTCCTTGGCGGGGTAACTATCCCACATAATAAAGCCTTTAAAGCGCATTCTGATGGTGATGTTTTATTGCACGCTTTATGTGATGCGTTGTTAGGTGCGCTGGCACTAGGTGATATTGGTCAGCACTTTCCTGATACCGCAGCGCAATATGAAAATATAGACAGTCGACTATTATTGCGAAATGTCGTTGCTTTGATTGCTAAAAAGGGGTATCGCTTGCAGAATGTAGATTGTATTATCAGTGCGCAAGCACCCAAAATGATGCCACATATTGAAGCTATGCGAAATAATATTGCGGATGATTTGCAAGCTGATTCTAGTCAGATTAGCGTTAAGGCTACTACTACAGAACACTTGGGGTTTGAAGGGAGGAAGGAAGGTATTTCGGCGCAGGTAGTGCTGATTTTGATTAAAAATAGGCTACCAACTCAAGGTGGGACAAGTTAAAGTCATAGCAAACAACCCGCACCCTTCGACAAGCTCAGGAACTAGCCCTTCGGTAGACTCAGGACACCGCTTCCTGAGCTTGTCGAAGGGTGTGGGTGAATAGCAGAAACATTAACTGTCCCATCTTAAACTGGTAGTCTGAAAGTTTAAGAAAAGTTAAATTTTAGATTCGTGATTAGCCGATAGTTTATCACTCAGATAGCATACGCCGCATCACGAAGGTAAGGAGGTTCTAAGCAATGGATTTACCCATCTTACTTGCCCTTTTGTCCCTGTTTGAATCATCTCAATCGTTGCGTAGAATCACTATGCGCCTCTTGAGATACTCCAATCAGGAATAAAAAATCAGCGTAATAGGGGGGAATTCATGACCTGAAACTTCCTAACGCGTCCAGACTGCATTTCAACGTGATTATAATCGATTGTTAATTATCTAGGAAATGTAATGCGCTTCTCGATCATTCAATTAGAAGTGAAAATTCTATATCATGACGATAATTTGGTTACTTTAAACGCTCTGAAAAAATAAATGCAAAAAGTGGAAAAAACGGGTTGACCAACCAACATGCCATCAGTAGAATGCACGCCTCGTTAGATAGATCCCCGATAGCTCAGTTGGTAGAGCAACGGACTGTTAATCCGTTTGTCGCTGGTTCGAGCCCAGCTCGGGGAGCCATTCTAATAATGTTGTACTTTCTGTAACAACATCAAAAGATCGAAATCTATTATAGGCTCGTAGCTCAGTTGGTTAGAGCACCACCTTGACATGGTGGGGGTCGGTGATTCGAATTCACTCGAGCCTACCAATTGGTTTTTAATAATGAGCTGTAGGCTGTTCGTTTTTACTCCGATTGATGAGACTATTTGATAACCAAATCAAGATAATATTTTCTAAATTGTTACTCTAATTTCTTTGGTGTATTTAAACGAATTTACTCTTTCCTTGTTACGTTTTGCACCTTTTCAGGATCTGTTTTGGCTTCCAAAAGTTGTTCAATTCGCTCCAGCCGTGCTTCCATTGTAGCCGTGTGCTCCTTAATCCAATGTACTTCCGCTGATTCTCCTTCACCTGATTCAAGGCTTTCTCTTTCATGTTCTTCTTGCAAGGTTTCAACGACGATACCAATCATCATATTCAAGAATACAAAGGCAACGATAAAGATAAAG
>DRMS01000486.1 GCA_011322515.1 Leucothrix mucor | reverse complement strand
TTTTGTATCTCATGCCATGAAATGAAAGATAATGTATACGTCGAATACCGCCAGACTATCCACTATCAAAATCGTACAGGCGTTAGGGCAACCTGCCCCGATTGTCATGTGCCTAAAGAATGGGTACATAAAATTATCCGCAAAATCGAAGCATCGCGTGAAGTGTTCCATAAAATCATCGGCACAGTCGATACACCCAAAAAATTCAGAGACTACCGCCTCACTATGGCAAAAAGCGAATGGCGACGCATGAAAAGTGTGGATTCACGCGAATGCCGTAACTGTCATGAATTTGGCTCAATGGACTACTCAATGCAAAGCCGTCGCGCCTCACCTCAACATATTAAAGGCTTTGAAGAGGGTAAGACCTGTATAGACTGCCATAAAGGAATTGCACATAAATTACCTGATACCAGTAAGTTGAGCGAAGAAGAGCATAAGGAGTTTAATATTGATTGAATATTCCTGTTTATAATGGATTTTGTTGGTACTGTAAGAGACTGATATATATATTTAAAATGTATAAACACACGAGTAAGTAGTGTAAACTCATAGCGCTTAACGGATAAATCACCTATTGTCGGAAATTTACTCCTTTTCTATTGACAAGGAAGCCCTGATTACCTAACAAAACTATTTTAACATTAAGTATTGTGTCCCCAAAATTTATCAAAATAGCTGAGCACTTTTAATACGGTGTTATTCCACGCAAGCGCTCATTACGCCTACGCAATAATTCTGTTTATAACGGATTCTGTTGGTGACTCTTATCATAGATAAATATTTTTATATCATAAAGTTACATTAACTTTTATGATTTAGGATAACTAGAAATAGGTGATTTATTCATTAACCGTCATGGAATTTACACTACTTATTCATATGTTTATACATTTTAATTATATATATCAGCTTGTTACAGCACCAACAGAATCCGTTATAAACAGAAAAATTAAGCTTCCTAACGCAGGATAAAATGAACCACCTAATACTTTTATAGACTAAGGAGTATGCACTAAGGAAGTTTCAAGTAATGAATCTACCAATATTGCGCAGATTTTTTGCTCCTGATTAGAGTATATCAAGAGGCGCATAGTCGCTCTACGCAACGATTGATAGATTCAAACAGGATCAAAAGGGCAGGTAAGATTGGTAAATTCATTGCTTGGAAATTCCTAAATATTAAATACACACTAAAGTGACGGTGTAAGTATTCATATAGTTTTTCACATAAATAATTGCACCCTTCGACTCCGCTCAGGGTACAGCTCCCTGAGCGGAGTCGAAGGGTGCGGAAATTTAATAAATGAATGTCTATAGAATAAATAGAAATGATTGAAATTCTCCATATTTCGCCCAAAAATAAAGCTAATAGCTTGCTATTGTTTTAATTTTTAAACAAAATCTGAAAAATTCTTCCTCATTTTTCTTTTGCTCCAGAATACTTTCGCAATCTCTAAAATACGGTAACTAACAATGACAAAACATGCTTTTTCTACTCTCATTATTATGCTTGGCATCAGCTCTACAAGCTACGCTTACAGTAGCCCTTATTCTCCCGCAAATGACGATATTGAAAAAGCAATTTCCAATACGTTATTTACTCAAATGGATAACAATAAAGATAAAAAAATAAGCTTTGATGAAGTTTTCGCTTATAGAGCAAAAGAAGAGAAAAAACAATATGAGTCACGCGCTAACAGAATGCTCGAAAAATGTGACAAAAATAAAGATGGAAGAATTAGCCTTAAAGATGAAATATTCAAACTCTCTTTTGATGATATTCCCTCTTTTGATACGCCACCAACAGAAATAAGCGAATGCCATGTTCCCGAAGAAGTGATTGAAACTTTAGACTTGAATAATGATAACTATATCACCAAAGATGAATTTCTAAACAGCATGGTACAAGAACAAGGTCGCCCTCCTAAACGTATCAGAAAAAAACAAAAAGAGCGCCAAGAAAAGAGGATGGCAAAGCAGCAAGCCAAACAGTTTAAACTCTGTGATAAGGATAATAATCAATATCTTACACTACGCGAAGCTGCCTCTATGCGTTGCAATATATTCACTGAGATGTTTGACGCAAGAGATAAAGACGGAGATGCATTAATATCACTCCAAGAAATGACGGCAACAATAAATCCTTTAAAATTTGACAGAATCTATAACGAAAAACTACCGACTAAACAGCATAAAATACCACCACTCATCTCACTGGACATAAAAATATCAGAGTGTGATAAAAATGAAAATGGCAAACTAGAATTATCAGAAACCACCGCCACAAACTGCGAAGTTGACCTCAACTTTTTTAACACTATTGACCGCAACAATGACCGAGCAGTAGACAGACAAGAAATAAAACAAGCTCGAATGAAAAAAGGCTTCGATAGATTGGATAAAAATAAAGATGGATTCTTAGATAAAAAAGAATTTAAAGGCACTGAGCTTCGTTATCTTTAGTTAGGAAGTTTCAAGCAATATAGGTAAATTCATTACTTGAAACTTACTAAGGAACGTGCACGGAATAACTTCCCGAAGTTCTATAGACATTCATTTATTAAATTTCCACACCCTTCGACTCCGCTCAGGGAGCTGTACCCTGAGCGGAGTCGAAGGGTGCAATTATTTATGTGAAAAACTATAACGCAGAATTTTTATTTCAGATGGGATGAACTCATGAGGCGCATAGTTACTCTACACAACGAATGAGATCATCTAAGCTGGGATAAAAAGGCAAGTTAGCGATCAGGACGTTGTTTCGTGTACGCTCCTAAGGTCATATTATACGACCTTAGTCTGAATATTTCTTTCACTACTTTTGCTAGAATATAAAAATTAAATAATTTTTTGGTTCTACTCATGACAGAAATAATACGATTAGTAGTTATTGATGATCATCCTCTGTTGCTTGATGGACTCATCAGCACCTTGGATTCAGTCAATGATTTTGATGTTGCAGGGCAAGGCGAAAACTACACTGATGCAGTCAATCTGGCTCATGAGCTAGTTCCTGATACTATTTTATTAGATATCAGTATGCCAGGTGGAGGGGTTGAAGCCGCACGCGATATTCATGCGGCATTGCCTTCTATTATAATTATTATATTAACTGCTTCAGAGGATGAAAAGGATGTAATATCGGCCTTGCAAGCTGGGGCAAGTGCTTATGTATTAAAAGGCATTGCTGGTAAGGAATTAATTGATATAGTCAGAAAAGTTTCCTCTGGAGAAACGTTTATTACCCCAAGCTTAGCTGGCAGTATTCTATCACATTCTTATGCAAATCAACCTAACTCGAATGAAACAAGTGACTTACTTGATAAGCTTAATGATCGCGAAAGCCGTATATTAAGTTATTTAGAACAAGGTTTTACCAATAAGCAAATTGGCGATGCGTTGTTTTTGAGTGAGAAAACAATTAAACACTACATGACCAGCATATTGCAGAAGTTACAAGTTAAAAATCGCGTACAAGCCGCACTGTTAGCAACAAAAAAGTAAGGGGCTAATGAAGTTACATAATATCATCAGTAAAATAGGGTTATTAGGAACTTTTGCTCTTTTTAGTTTTGTTTCTATCGTTAGTATCAGTGTCATTTCAGGAGTGATTTTCTTTAACTTTATTCAAAATAACTTATTACAACGTGAGTTAGAAATTAGTTCTGAATTTATTCAAAGTGTATTTTTATTTAAAGACCCAGAAGCCTACATCAAGGGCAGTACGACACCAAGAGAAAAGCAAGACATTCAAGATTTTTTTCGGCATATCACCGATATTCCTGATGTATTTAAAGTCATTATTTATAACAATAAAAATAAAATAATTTGGGCTAATAATCCAGAGATTGTTGGTCGAATATATACTCAAAATGATGAGTTGGGGCAGGCATATCAAGGTAAACCTGTCTTTAGTATTGTTAATGCAAAAGATCGTTTGGAGAATCATAATCGTTATTTACCCAAAGGAGTCGTTCAATTTATAGAGGGTTATCTCCCCATTTGGGATAAAGAGCATGCGCAGGTTATTGGTGCAATTGAGCTTTATAAAGCACCCAGAGCGTTATTTGAAACGATTAATAAGGGTCGTATGTTAGTAATTGCTGTTTCGATACTTGCAGGACTTTTCCTTTTTGGATTATTGTATTGGATTGTACACACTGCCCATAAATTAATTGAGTCCCAAAAAAGACGCATTAAATTAGCAAGTAGTCGAGCGGTTGAATTAAATGAGCGTAACCTGAGGCGGATAGGCTCTGAGTTGCATGATGGCCCAGCTCAATCTCTTGGTTTTGCGCTACTCAAACTTGATTCAATTATTGAAGATGAAAGCGATTCTGATACTTCCTCTAAATTAAATAAAAAAGAAATGACTGTGGATAAAATTCGAATGGCACTACAAGATGCCTTGCAAGAGATTCGCAGTTTATCAGCAGGTTTAGTGATCCCTGACTTAAATGACTTATGTACGGATAGTGCCATTCAGAAAGTCATTGACCGACATGAAAAAAGAACCTCCTCTAAAGTACAACGTCATCTCGTAGAGCTACCACCTACATTAGGTATTTCAAGCAAAATTTGTATTTATCGTTTTATACAAGAAGGATTGAATAACGCCTTTCGTCATGGTCAGGGCATTGAGCAAAGTGTCAATATTAAAATCCATAATTTACATGTGATCATTAAAGTCAGGGATGGTGGGCCAGGGATGAAAGATACCGATATAGATAACGACACCGAGCATTTAGGTTTGCAAGGTCTACGCGAACGTGTCGAAAGCTTAGGTGGAGCATTTCGTATATTGAACAACAAAATAAGTTCAGGCGTAACACTTATCGCTATTTTGCCTATTTAAAAAAGTTCCAAGCAATGATTCTATAGACATTCATTTATTAAATTTCCGCACCCTTCGACTCCGCTCAGGGAGCTGTACCCTGAGCGGAGTCGAAGGGTGTAATTATTTATGTGAAAAACTATACCCATGTTATTTTCTCTTTTTCCCCTAATTTAATCCTATTAATCGTTAGATATTATATCAATTTACCCTATTGATATTTTGGCTACTAGTTTAAGGCGGGACAGTTCATGTTTCTGCTATTCACCCGCACCCTTTGACAAGCTCAAGAAGCGGTGTCCTGAGTCTACCGAAGGGCTAGTTCCCTGAGCTTGTCAAAGGGTGCGGGTTATTTGCCATGACGTTACTTGTCCCGCCTTTAAGTTGATAGCCCTTATGTGCCTCTTGATAGATTCAAATCAGGAACAAAAAATATGCACAATAGAGTTTCATTATTTGAAACCGCCTAAAGAAAGTCTGATTAAGTCCCCTATAAAAATTTTATTAACACAAATTTAGTGTTAATAATTTATACACAATTAGACTTTAGTCTTATTATTTTAAGACTAATGCCCCATAACTTTTAGACCAATGACCGTTGCTGCCTCCTCCCTAGCAACGCTAAAATGCAGTGATACATAGTAAAACTTGTATATAAAAAACAACCTATAAAATAGTGACTTATTTAAAAAATAATTAGAAAAACTCATCATATAATTTTTTTTAATATATTCCAAAAATAAACAAACATCTTTACAACAAATTAAAAAAACGGTGTTGATAAACAATAATGTATCAGCACAGTCAGGGAGAAAATAATGAACGACATTAAAGATATATGGACATTTGAACAACACGAATCCGCCGCACGCAGCTATTGCAGACGATTTAAATCAGTATTCAGTTCTGCCGTGGGCAGTGTAATGACAGACATCAATGGTAGAGAATATATTGATTTTCTGGCCGCTTGTGGCGCATTAAATTATGGTCATAACGATGCCGATATGAGCAAAGCATTAATTGAACATATTTCATCAAATGGCTTGAGTGCTTCATTGGATTTATTTACAGACAGCAAAGCTAAATTTCTGCACAGCTTTCATCAACTCATTCTTAAACCCCGTCAATTAGACTATCGGATACAGTTTACAGGACCAACGGGGACTAATGCGGTAGAGGCTGCCATGAAATTGGCACGTAAAATTACGGGTAGAAATAACATTATTTCCTTTACTAATGGATTTCATGGCGTATCACTGGGCGCATTATCAGCGACAGGTAATAAATACCACCGTATGGGCGGAGATATGTTATCAGGTATTACTCATATGCCTTTCGATAGCTATATGGGGGAGCAAGTAGACACGGCTGAATATTTAGAAAAATTACTAACAGACCCTTCCAGTGGGGTAGAAGCTCCCGCAGCTATCCTATTAGAAACAGTACAAGGTGAAGGCGGATTAAATGTTGCATCAAAGCAATGGCTACAACGTATTGCAGAGATTGCGAAACAGCAAGGAAGC
>DRMS01000485.1 GCA_011322515.1 Leucothrix mucor | reverse complement strand
CGAAGGGTGCGGGTTATTTGCTATGACGTTACTTGTCCCTCCTTAAGTTGGTAGCCCATAGTTAGCTAACAGGAAACTGCCTGAGAATTACCGTGATTAATTTATTGAGCATTATATGGTGTACTTTCCAATTACTGACCATGATATATAGGAAAAAATATAAGATTCTTTGTTGTCAGGCTGCCTCCTAGGTTCGATAGCGATTATTTATAAATTTTCTCATGGGCGTTTCAAAATATTTATAGGACACTATTGAGGTGCTGATTAGTAAAATTAGAAAAATATAAAAATGGAGTACTTCTGGTAATTCAATTCTATTTGCTATCAACTTGTCATACACACCGTGCAAGGGCTTTTGCAGAATATAAAGAGAAAAACTAGCTTCCCCTAATAACACCAACCATTTATTACTCAATGCAGAAGCTATCGCTCCTTTTTCCTGTGATAACAACACTATAAACAGTAAAAAAGCGGGAGCAATCAAACCATTACTATAAGCGATCTTAAGACCAATTATGCTTTCTATAGTAGGTCTAAACATCAGCAATGCAGTGATAATGAGAACTGAAATCAACAACCAAAAGGTATTATTTTTCAGTGTCTTTATCTGCTTATCTTTAAAAAATACCCCTGTCAAAAATCCTGCAATAAATGCATTTAGATGCATTATGGGATTATAAAAAAGAAAATCATGTAGCAAAGATTTAGCTACATACTGATCACTATTATGTAGCAACAAAACGATAAACTGAGTCACCAACCAAAGCACTATGCCAAAAATAATTAACCGATAGGTACCATGCTTGTAGATGCTTAATAGCAAAAATGGAAAGCAAAGATAGAAAAAGGCTTCTACAGAAAGTGACCATCCTGGTGTATTCAGTGTAATTGGATATCCTGGTATCCACGCCTGAAGCATTGTTAAGTGTAGTGGTAAAGTCAGCACTTCTTCAGAAAGTGTTTTGTATTTGACAATAGCTATTAATAGCAACGCAACAAGATAAACAGGGTAAATACGTGCAAAACGCGCTAACCAATACTTCCACTTACTAAAACTAGCTTGCTGTTGTGGGCGATAATAGGCAATAGCCATAATAAAGCCAGACAGGATATAGAAATAATTAACCGCTATGGGACCTGCGGTGACCGCTTCCTGCAAGTAGGGAATGCTTGCAGGAAAGACATTCATACCATAATGAAAAAAGACAACGGATAAAGCAGCAATAAAGCGAGTAAATGTTATTTGATCAAGTTGCAAGGAGATTCTCTTTAAAACAGGACAGCCCATTAATTCATGGGAACAATAAAAACAGAATTATTTTACGAAGATGTAGAGTACGCCAAGGAAAAATAAAACAACCTTTACCTACTCTTCATCTTTGTGAGGGTTATTTTCATCTATAGACATTCAGCCATTTTTCCAAATTAGAAAGGCTTTGTATCAGCCTTAACAGGATTGGTTTTGGAAATTATTTAAATGAAAAGCTATAGCGTTGTTTAATCCCTTGTTTATAACAGATTCTGTTGATGATCTAAATTCAGACTAAATATTGATAATTACCTTTAATTATAGCAGGTTGGGAAAGATATAGCACTTTAGCAACTCCCTACAACAAAAGCAATCGAATGAGCCTAAGGAAGTTCCAAGCAATGATTCT
>DRMS01000484.1 GCA_011322515.1 Leucothrix mucor | reverse complement strand
TGATTTAGCGGACGCTTTGCCCAGTTAGTGCGTGATTGAGATTTGTCTAGATCAACGTTTAACACGTGTTGCATTAAACGCGCATAGCCCATATGGTCACCATAACCCAATACCGATGCGGCAGGTTGAGTATCAAAAATGGGTTGGGGAACCTGCCCGCTAAGAAAATTAAAAATCTCCAAATCTTGATGTGCAGCATGTAGCACTTTAATAATATTCGTATTATTTAATAGTGTTAATAGCGCCGAAATATCATCAATCTCTAATGGATCAATACAGGCTAATTGAAGTTCTCCCGCATTATTATGTGCTGCAATTTGTATCAAACAAAGCTTTGGATAATAAGTACGTTCACGAATAAATTCGGTATCAAGCGCCAACCATTTACAGTGTTTGATAGCTTCTATATAGCTTAATAAATCATCTGTTGTGGTAATAACTTGGTACACGGCTGCTCCTTGGGAGTAATTAACGGGCTTAGCATAATCACAATTTCCAAAGATGATGTACAGAGAATATTTTTTAATATATAGATATTCAGATATTAAATTTCGCTGGAGTCCAAGCTTTAGCTTGTGCGAACTGCACAAAATAAGTTTTGGACTCCTTAAATTCGGAAATTATTTATCCGAAAAACTATAAATATAAAAATAGAAACAAAAGGTTTAATGACTATAGACATTCATTTATTAAATTTCCGCACCCTTCGACTCCGCTCAGGGAGCTGTACCCTGAGCGGAGTCGAAGGGTGCGGGTGAATAGCAGAAACATTAACTGTCCCACCTTAAACTGGTAGCCCCAAAGTCTTTAATATTTTTATGGCAGTTTTATGCCCTTGATTTGCCGCTTTTTTTTGTCCAATATTTGGCATCCTTCATCCCGATAGAAAAGTATGCTGGCTTCCATGCGATCATAAATTAGATCAACCCAAGCGCGCGTAGAGTTTCGCGTGTAAGTCTTCCCGTTTTAAGTCCATTTTGTCGCTGGAATGCAGTTAGCGCAGAAACTGTACCTGGTCCTAATTTTCCATCAATAGTACCTGTATTAAAACCTCTTTGAGTCAATGCTGTTTGAATGCGTAAAATAGCATTTTGCTTTGTTAAACGAACCTTTGGTTTATTAACATTATTAGCCTTTCTAACAACATGGACAGGTGCAGGCTTGCCCACATGCGTCGCTTTTCTAGCCCCACTAACAGGGGCAGGCTTAGCTTTCATGATCGTTCTGATCGCATGCGCCTCTTCTCTTGATGGCGTATAAATCTTTTTAACGGTTGAGGCTCTATATCGATTAACTCTCGCTTTTTTAAGCGCTGCTTTTTGGAAAGTTACTTTTTGAAGAGTCATTGCTTTTCTATCATTGGCTTTTCTGATTACCTGCTTTTTATGTGCTCTAACTCGCTGTGTAGCAGCCATTTTTCGGCTATAGCTTGCCTTTCTGTAGTTAGTTCTTTTTACACGCTTGACCGTATGAGGACGAGCTTTAGCTCGTATAGTACGATGCTTTTTAGAATACTTCTTTACATAGGTCTTAGCTTTGCGATGCTTTGCTTGGTAAAATTTCTTCTTGTGACTTGTTTTATAAATCTTTCTTTTTTTATAAACCTTTCTTTTATGACTTTTAGAAGCATTCGTTTTACAAACCGCCTGTCTCCATATATATCTGGCAGATGCTGTTTTTACACGATAGCGCTTATTAACATAACGTGCTGGTGTGCGTACCGTTTTGTATTGAGCAGGTGAAACCAATTTTTTATTTTTAACGGTTTTATAAACAGCAGGGCGTGGTGTTTTTATCGTTCTTGCGGCTCTCACCAGAACTTTTCGTTTAACCTTTTTATAAACCGCTGGAATCTTTACCCGACAAAGGATTTCACCTGTCGCATGGTCAATTTTGGTAATTAATCCTTTACCTTTTTTCCATGTAAGATAACTGGGTTTAACCATCACGCGTTTATTGATTGTCCTATACAACGCAGGGATAACACGTTGGTTATAGCTTGCTGGTCTCACTAATACTTTTTTGTTAATCCAGCGGTATTGAGGACCTCGCACAAGCACACGCTTAGTAGTTGATTTTTTAATCAATACTCTTTTTGTTAGTGTTTTATACGTTGCAGGTTTTTTAGCTTTAGCATAACACTGACCTGGTTTTGCAGGCGGCATACCAATGTTTTTGTTTAATTTTTTTACTCGCTTCCGTGCCCTTTTTTTCTCACTAGTACTCGCATGAGATCTTTTTTTAACAATTCGTTTTTTCTGTTTTGCTTGACCCGTAGTTACTTGAGAGCTCCTATAAATGCTATCATCCGTATGCTGTGGTTTTATTTGTTGTTGGCTACAACCAGTTAGTATTCCTGCTAGAAGAATACTTGAAACGGAAAGTTTGATAGGGGTATTCATAGTTCATTTCCTATTTAATTTTGCGTGAAGTGACGAATATCTGAAGATGTTTAGAATAATCGAATAAGCTAAATTTCTTCCTAATTACGCTTTTAAGATTCAGTCTAAATTTATGCAAGAGAAAAAGAAGGGAAACAGTGCCAAACGGTCTTATTTACCGTATAGAGGAATTTTATAAATACAGTTCTAAACTATAATAAATAGAGGAAATACTTATGTCATCTGCCGTATCGAGAATACCAGCAGGCTCATCAGAACAAGCAAAAAAGCATTTTTCATCCTTGTTAGCACATGAAACAGATTGCTGGGATGTGAACCATGCGATCAGCAATAATAGAAAAGATTTTGTGCTCTTAGACGTGCGAGGCGAAGAGTCTTATCAAAAAGGACATTTGCTTGAGGCGGTCAATTTACCGAACTGGAAGGTAAAAACAGAGAATGTAAGCGAATATCCAGCAGATACACTATTTGTTGTTTATTGTGCAGGACCCCATTGTAATGGCGCAGATAAAGCCGCTTTGCACCTAGCTAATATGGGCAGACCTGTGAAAAAAATGATAGGTGGTGTTACGGGGTGGTTAGATGAGGGATTTAAGCTTGTAACTTAAAATACTCGATGTTTGCCAATTTA
>DRMS01000483.1 GCA_011322515.1 Leucothrix mucor | reverse complement strand
CTGGCAGGTAATTTGAAAACTAGATCTGTTTTATTTTTTAGATGGGTTGATTGCAGTGTGTTATCCAATGTGAATGTAAACTGCTTTTTTTCGATGCTTTTAAACTCTTGTTCTAATTTTGTTTTGCTTTCTGAGTTGTCTGCATTATTAGTAATTGTAGGTGGTAGAAAGCTGAGGTCATCATCTTCATTGCTTGTAGCCCATAGTGATGCAGGGGTAAGGCAATAGAGTATGATTATTATTTTTAAGATATTGTTTTTCATCATGGTATCTCTGTTTAATGTAATGATGCCTTTTTAAAATAATTTCACCATGGAGAGCATGAAGGTATTGAAGCAAAAGACATCTTCATTTGTAATCGTTCACCTATCCCCTAAAATTCACCATTTCTGCGTTGAAAAATGATTATTTACAGGCTACCAATTTAACATGAGACAGTTGCTTGGCTGGAATTGTAGGTCGGGTTAGATTTTTTTGCTTGCAAAAAAACGTAACCCGACAAGCATTGTACAACTTGCTGGGTATTGCGTCGGGTTACATTACCTCGCTACGCTTGATAAGGCTAACTCGACCTACGCAGGATTTGTCCCACCTTAAATTGGTAGCCATTATTTACACTTGTAAACTCACATTTCTCGCCTTGAACTGACAGATTTCAGGGGGCATCTGAACAGTTACATTTCATCTTGGTGACTGAAAAGCTGAAGCTTTCACTCCTTAAGTTTTTTTTATCCTTTAAACCGTGGCAAATAACTACGCTGAAACCATGCTTCAGGAATTTTAATTGTCTTAAAATTACTCATTTGTAGCTTGGTCACTTTGTTGGTATCGATACCATCAATAATCAAAACCTGTGTAGGTCGCATGCCACCTAATTGATTTTGAAAATTGGTGTAATAGGCTATTTTCATTAAGCGTTTGCTTTTAGAGTAAAACTTGGCTTTCACTGGGCGGTTAGTGCCTTTTTCAACCCAGTAATCCGCAGAGGCATAGGCAACTTCATTGGTGTTTGCCGTCATATGTAAGTGATAGCTTGTATGTGGCTTTCTGCTGGCATCTTTTATCACTTCCTCACCAATTAGTTTGACACGGTAATCCAGTGCAAAGTTAGAGGTCATTACATCACCCGTTGAGGCTTGCCCCATTAGGCGTTGCTGTGCTGACATGCGGATACTATTTTTTGCTGCGGGATCATAGAACCAAATTTCATTGCCATTGCGTAGCATTAATTTTCCTGTATCGCGTTTAGGGCGCAGAAATTGAACGAGGGTGCGATATTGCCCACCTTTTTGCTGTTCCTTTGAATGAACTTTAAGTACCGAACGATTCACTTCTTTACCCTTATTGTATTCAATCAAGGTAACTTGAGTTGAAAAAGGAATGCTAGGATTGCGTACCTTGTCGGATTGTTCCAACACTTGTTTTGCAGTGACTTCTCCAGCATGAGCAATAGGAAGTAATAGCAAAGACGCGAGTAATGTTACGACGCTTAATATATTTATTTTTTTCATCATCTATTCTCTCTAGTTGTTACGAATTGCATTGACAATATTCATTTTTGCGGCATGTCGTGCAGGTAGTATTGATGACACGGTGGCAACAATAATCATCAATAGCCATGTGCCAATTAATAAGAGGGGATTAGCAAATAATAGAATCACTAAATCCTGACTTTCCACACTGCCAGGAGGTGACCAGCCAAACCCACTACGATTAAAGACAGTGGTTAAAATAATGGCGCTGATAATTCCCAGTGTTGCGCCTGTAATGCCTATCACAAAGCCTTCAAGTAAAAACTGCCAGCGTATTGCACTGCGGCGTAACCCCATTGCTCTTAATGATCCAATTTCAGGAATGCGCTCCATAACGCTCATGGTTAAGGTGTTAATGGTAGTAAATAAAACCACTAGTGAAATCATTAAGGCGATAAAAATAAAGATAACAAGGAACATATTCACAATTTGTGAAAATTCAGTATTAAATTCAGTGAAGTTCTTTACTTCAAATTGTTGCTTTAAATCGGAGTTATTGAGCAAGGTAGACAAACGTTGCTGCATCGCTTCCATTTTATCACTGTCTTTAAGTTGGATAGTGATAGAGCTAACACGGGAGTCATTATTAAACACAAGGCGCTGTGCCTGCTTTAAATGCAGAATCACTAAATTATCATCCAATATTTTATTACCCATCTTCTCTGCTTTGATAATCGAAACCGAGACGACATTAGGCGCACCACTACCTGTTGATGCTAATAAATCGATTTGTACTCCTTTTTTTTCAGCATGGTCGCCTTTGCTTTGCTTGCTCTCTTCCTCAGCTAATGTTTGTAAGGCAAGAATTTGTGCATTAGCCTCGCCTTCAACGGCTTTAATGGGGCGGTCAGTACAATTAGGCACGTGCAGGCTTTCGCATAAATTAAGCATTTTAGCCATGCCGAGACCAATCACGCCTTCGCCAATACTGTTATCCGTTAGCACCATAGGAGGGGATTTAATCTCAAGATGGTACTGATCCCATTGTTTCATTTTATTTTTATCAGAGGGAATAACACCTGCACCAAAAAATGTTTTAGAGCTATCAGCAGAGTAATTTCCTGCAATACCTGCAAGGCTGACCACGGGGGTCATTACTTCGATATTGTCTTTAAGTACTGCATCCTGATTAATGCTATCAATCACTGTTTTATATTGGTCAATATAATAATCAGTTGGACGGCTAGAACCATATTCAAGATAGCCTTGTTGATAAATATGTAAATGCCCTTGGCTACGCACAATGCCTGTTTGTAAACCAAAATAAATACTGGATATAAAGCCGCCAAATAATAACAGTGCTACCATGCCAATGACCATTGCCAGAATAGTGGTTAAGGAGCGACGGCGATTTCTGGTTAGATTACGTACTGCCAGTTTTAGATTATTCATACTGACACCTCCTCTTTTTGCAGGGCTGTTTTATGATCAATATGCTCTATTTTTCCGTCCTTAATGGTGATAACTTCATTCGCATGTTGCATCACCTCCATATCATGGGTAGAAAAGATAAAGCTGGTTTTATAGCGCATTTGCATTGATAGCATTAGGTCAATAATTTCAGCCCCTGTTTTGGAGTCAAGATTAGCGGTTGGCTCATCGGCTAAAATAAGCTCAGGACGTTTTGCCAATGCTCTGGCAATTGCCACTCGTTGCTGTTCTCCGCCACTTAATGCCGCAGGACGATGATGTTGACGCTTTGTTAATCCCACAGAATCAAGGATTTCGGTTACACGCTGATGGCGTTCTTTTTTAGCCATATTTTGTAAAATAAGCGGATACTCAACATTTTCATAAGCAGAAAGAACTGCCATTAAATTGAAGTTTTGGAAGATATAACCAATATGGTGATTACGAAAATCAGCCAATTGGTTATCATTGAGTTTGCCAATCTCTTGATCTAATAGAGTAAATGAGCCACTGGTGGGCACATCAATACATCCCAATATATTAAGTAATGTTGTTTTGCCACTGCCAGAAGGACCGACGATAAAACTGAATTTCTCACGTGCTAAAGCAAGGTTAATTCCTCGTAGTGCCTCAACTTTCACTGTGCCTGTCTGATATACTTTTGTAACATCGTGTAGCACGGCTAATTTTTTATTATTTGACGACATTATTTTATTCTCAATATAGTTGATAAGTGCAACTATATTGAGTTATATGGTTGTGATTGTCAATTAATTTTTTGATTGCTGACTATTATTACTTGTTAGCAAATTCTATTTAGTTTTTAGCTTGTGTTGAGGCGCAAAACACAGGTTTTATTTAAAAGATAATATCTTACAATCCTGCATTTCGTACCTCAGTGTAAGCTACTTGCTTAGTTAAACATTACGATAATGACGAAAAACATAAAAAACTGGATCACTATGCCTAACTCAGAAAATAAGAACTCAACACATAAACACTTCTTTGATCTTTTGTTCTTAATGGATAGAAAAATGCGGGATATTGTTCAAGAAGAAGACTCAGGGCTTTCAACGCTACAAATTGCACTGCTTAGGATTCTGGTGATAGAAGGTGAAATGTCGCTAATTAAGATGGCACAAAAGATAGGTAAAGATAAATCACAAATAACCAGAACAGTTCAAGAACTAGAAAAAATGTGCATTGTAAAAAAAGAACGCAGTCAAAAAGACCGCCGTAGTTTTATTCTTAAACTGAATGCTGGGGCTAAAGAAAAGGTTTCATTTTATATAATGAAAGAGCAGGAGTTAGTTGCTGATATGTTAGAAGGTATTTCTAGTAGTGATCAGCAAAGACTGGATCAGTTACTGCTGCAGATGCATGAGAACTTGCGGTTGAATAAAACCTAGATTGCGAGCGAGGCAGGAGCCTCTTAAGCAGATAAAAACCAACTATTTCATTTATCAAAGCCGCTTAATAATCTTATCCGCCACCCGAAATGAGTTTGCATAAATAGTCCAAGTAAACGGTGCGCTGCCTGCATTGGGCATAAAGCTTCCATCAGTAATATAAAGATTATCTACATCATGCGCTTGACAGTCTTTATTTAAGACCGAGGTTTTGGGGTCATTGCCAAAACGACACGTTCCTGCGACTAGGTTGACAGGGGGTGAGCCTGAGGCAAATGAGATGACATTGGATGCGCCCATTTTCTTTAGCACTTCCCCTGCTTTTGCAGCTAGATAATAGCCAACTTGCAGGTTGCGCCCATGAAATCCAAAGCGCGCTCTGGCAACGGGCATTCCGTATTTATCTTTTACTTTGGGGTCTAGTTTTACAAAGCTGTTTTCATTTGGCAACCAGTCACAAAAGGCTTCTATTTTTATATAACGCCCTTCGCGGAAGTAGGTTTCTAGATCACGTTTTAAGGGTTTGCCCCAAATTAAACCATCACGACCACTAATGCGCCCACTGGCACGAGCAAGGGGATTCGGGTGTAGGTGTACGAAGTCAATCACCCCGCCTTTGGCTTTGTCACCAAAGTCAGGATCATCAATAACATAATAATCATGGATAGTGCGGTTAATAAACGGGCCGTTTTGACGCAGTGCTTCAACTTGTTTTGCTGAGAATTTTGCATAATTAATGCGCCCAGAACCTGCACCTCCCCCTGCAAACATAAGATTTTGTCCAACTAGTCCGCTACTATTTGCTAGTCCTTTGGGGTGTTTTTTACCTGTGGAGTTTAATAATAAGCGCGCTGTTTCAATGGATTGACAGGCGACAACATAAATTTTGGCATCAATATGCTTCTTTTTGCCGTCTTTATTATAATATTCAACTGAGGTAATTTGCCCTTTTTCATCACTTAGAATACGGCTAACATGGCTTTGTGGGTAAATTTCACATTGACCTGTTGTGACGGCTTTATCTAATAAGGCCGCGCGCGAGCTACCTTTTGCGCCTGTTGCACACCCCAAGCCGCCACAATAGCCATTATAACTACAACTGCTTCTGCCTAATGCGGGTTTCGATAAAATAGCGCGTGGCATGGGAATGGAGGCAATGCCCAGTTCATCACAGGCTTTATCAATCATTTTGGATAAGGGATGCGAGCCAAGCGGCGGATAGGGGAAGTCTTTACTGCTACGCGGTTCTTGATGCTTATGTTTAACCACTTTGCCTGAGATACCCACCACTTTTTCTACTTTGTCATAATAGGGTTCAAGGTCATCATAGCTAATCGGCCAATCCGCCATATTAGCGCCTTCGATTGCGCCAAAAGTGGATTTTAAGTTGAAATCAATCGGTTTTAGACGGTGGAAAAATCCGCTCATAAAATTACTAGAACCGCCGACTATATTGCCATTCCATAAATTCCAAGAGGATTCTGATGTTTTTTGTACGCGCCAATCATCACCTCTTTCGGTTTCAACCACATGCTGTTCTTCTTTTAAATTGGGCGTAAAAACTTCGTGAATGCAGCACGCCATTTCATCTTTATAGAAATCATCTTCTTTAAACCATCGACCCTTTTCTAGCACAACAACGGAATGCCCTGCTTTGGATAATTCGTAAGCGATAGGGCCGCCACCTGCGCCACTGCCGATGACGCAAACATCAAAATCTTTGCTCATAATTCATAATACCTTTTGCCGATAACGGGAAGTGGAAAACCAGCTTGATGTTTAAGCCATTTCCAGCCAATACTTTTAGGATTGCCACCATAGACAGGATCGGTCAATAAGGCTTCCAGAATATAGCGCAGTGTTTCACGTAACCACGCCCTGCCCTCTTGGTCTTGTTCTAAGGTACGCAAGGTGCTTTCTCTTTTATCTTCGCTTAATGTAAGAAAGGATGCTTGGTGTGTTTTATTAGCGAGTTTTTCCAGCATAATTAAACCATCACGCATAAAATCACGGTGCGATTGCTCGGTATCGGGCATTGCTAATGCATTATGTAGCCATGCGGTAGCGTAAACATCTTTTGCGCCTGGTGCATTGGCTTCGGAGGGAAATAGATGATTTAAAACAGCCTCCATAATTTGCCATTGCGCACTGCTCAAACCAATGATTTTATTAGGTTCAATAACAACATTGGGGAGTTTTTTTGCCTGTAATGGTAATGCCGTAGCCAAGGCAAAGCCTGCGGTTAATAGCAGGAATTTTCTACGTTTCATTTATTTTTATGTTCTCTCTCTGAGGGAAGCGCCATCATCTTGACAGCAAAGGACTTTCGCTGGCTACCAATTTAACATGGGACAGTTGCTTGGCTGGAATTGTAGGTCGGGTTAGATTTTTTTGCTTGCAAAAAAACGTAACCCGACAAGCATTATGCAACTTGCTGGGTATTGCGTTGGGTTACGTTACCTCGCTACGCTTGATAAGCTAACCCGACCTACGCAGGATTCACCCCGCCTTAAATTGGTAGCCTTAAAAACCTAATACGAGATTTGAGTACTAAATAGATGCTAAATAGCAGAAAAAATCATTATCACAAAAGAAAGTTAAATAAGGCGATCAACAACATTGAGATAAGGAAAACTAATCGTATTCCGAATCTTTCCATTGTCGAATAGCGCGAAAAACTTCGGTAGCATTAGGCAGTTTTTTACCTGCAAATTTCTCAGCTTGTTCAATCACTACCTGTTCCTTACAGCGCATAAAAGGATTGGTTTTTAGTTCATCAGCAAGCAGTGTGGGTAGTGTTGCTTGATCATTATCAATCAGATTCCAGCAAATAGCCTCGCGTTCAAGCAGGTCTTTATTCTCTGCCTCCACCCATTTGGCAAAGCCGATATTATCTAAGGTATATTCGTGTGCGCAATATATTTTTGTTTCAGGCGGGAGCTTGGCGATCTTTTCTATTGATTGATGTAACGCTTCTATGGTGCCATCAAAAACACGCCCACAGCCATTGGCAAATAGGGTATCACCACAAAAAAGCATATCGGGAGCATAATAGCTGATATGCCCTGCGGTATGTCCGAAGGTATCTAATACATTTAACTGAATGCCAATTTTTTGTAAATCGATCACATCATCTTGCTCGACTTTATGGGTAAGTGTTGCAATGCGCTCGTTTTTAGATCCATAAACAGGAAGTTGTGGGTATTTTTGCAGTAAGCGAGAAATACCGCCGATATGAT
>DRMS01000482.1 GCA_011322515.1 Leucothrix mucor | reverse complement strand
GAAGCGGTGTCCTGAGTCTACCGAAGGGCTAGCTCCCTGAGCTTGTCGAAGGGTGCGGGTTATTTGCCATGACGTTACTTGTCCAGCCTTAAGTTAGTAGCCGCATAGTTGTATGCCTGTATTGAGGTACGAAACATGGGTTTGGCAATGCTCCTGTGTTTCCGTGCCTCAATACAGAATATACAATGACTGTCTCGCTTTTAAGTTGACAGCCTCCGAATACGTTTGCAAGGTAGGCTTCATTATTCCCAACTTTTTATAATGGCGAGTATTTTTAAGGAATATAAATATCATAACGTGTTGACTTACCCATTATACTAAACGGTGCTTTTAGCCCTGCTAGCGCTTCTGCTAAGCGTGGGCGCTTTACCACAATGCGTTTTTTGGCACCTTTTAGCGCCAAATTCAATAGCGCATCACTATCCTTATCCTCACCCACAATATCATGAAAATAAGCCATTTCTTTTTTCACTTTTGCAGATTTTTTGCGTGAGGGAAACATTGGGTCTAGGTAGATAACATCGGCATAATTTTCTGCTTGCTGCGCTAATAAATACCGATCAGCAGATTGATTAATCAGCTTCATCCGCGAGCAAATAGCTTTAACCTCTTGATCATCAGAATCCTGCACACGATCCAATGCATTTTTTAATAAGCTATAAATAACAGGGTTTCTTTCTAGCAAAATGATATGACAGCCTAAACTGGCTAATACAAAAGCATCACCCCCTAAACCAGCCGTAGCATCAATCACTTTGATATTAGGAATCTTTTTTATGCCAATCGCTTTAGCTATAGCCTGCCCTTTTCCACCACCATAAATACGCCTATGACGCGATTTACCTGTTAGAAAATCAATACAGAGCGGGGTTTGTTTTTTGCTTTTAAAGGAGTGTAGTTCTAGGCGATCATCTTGCAAAATTAATCCATACTGAAACGAGGCAGGATTAGTTTGTTTTTTGCTTTGCTTAATAAAATCTTGCGGGGAAATAAGAGGAGAATGGATAAGTTTAGCTATAGAAGCTAATTGTGAAGCATCACAATCTTCACTGCCACTG
Source organism: Leucothrix mucor (assembly GCA_011322515.1). Classification (GTDB taxonomy): domain Bacteria; phylum Pseudomonadota; class Gammaproteobacteria; order Thiotrichales; family Thiotrichaceae; genus JAGLBW01. The sequence goes on along the minus strand of DRMS01000482.1, from coordinate 497 downwards.
AGAGCAATTAGTTGGGGGTTAATATTTGCGATGGATTTAATAATGCGGCGGCGGTGCTTCTGCTGCATCCGAGCCACCCTCTTCAATTGATTCTAACTTTTCTGAAACCTGCAATAGTCGTTGCTGTAAACGCTCTATTTTACTTTCTTGTTGATGCACAATACGGCTTAATGTTTGCACCGTATCTTCTTGCTCCATATACAACAGCTCAAGTTTCATCAGCCTATTTTTTAAATCTTCCATAATAGTTATTCTGTTTATAACGAATACAGGAATGAAAGCTTCAGCTTTTCGTCTGGCAAGGTAGGTTTTACTTAACGGAAAAACGGAAGCTTTCACTCCTTTTGAAACATAGCGATATTTTCTATTTACGCTTAGCTGCAATCCGTAAACGCAATGCATTTAGCTTAATAAATCCAGCCGCATCTTTTTGATCATAAGCCCCTTGATCATCTTCAAAAGAGGCAATATTTTCATCAAACAAGCTATCAGACTCT
>DRMS01000481.1 GCA_011322515.1 Leucothrix mucor | reverse complement strand
TAAATAATAGCTTATTCATAATATTATAACATCCTTATACAGCTTAAAAAATGATCTATTATATGATTTTGATATTTTAATAGCTATGAGTTTTACAGGGCTTATTATTACTAAAATATAATTTAGAGAGTGCTTAAGAAATGCTAGGCTATTTTGCTGAAAATTTTAGGAGAAAAGAGTGTTTCTAACAGTATGGTTAAATCGATTTAACCTAAAAGAAATTTTTTTAGTTTGTATTTTATTGATGGTACTTCTGGGGAATACCATTGATCTTGTAGAAGATATGAGCCAACAAGATAAGATTGATTTCTTTTTTATTGTACAAATGCTGACAATATTTTTATCAATAGGTGGATTGTATTTATTGATAAAATTACTCGTTCAGTCTTATCGGCAAAAATTATATTCCAGCCGTTTAAATCATAGAACGAAGCAAACAGAAATAAAACTGGAACAATCACTGCTTCAATTAAAACGAATATCAAAAGAATATAATAAGCAACTTATGGCGCAATTTGATCTCTGGGGGTTCACGCAAAGCGAACAGGAAATAGCGCTTCTGCTATTAAAAGGGCTGAGTTTTAAAGAAATTGCCACTATAAGAAACAGGCAGGAAAAAACAGTAAGGCAACAAGGATCCGCTATTTATCGTAAATCGAGCGTAACAGGGCGACATGAATTTTCTGCATGGTTTTTTGAGGATATGCTGGGGAAGTAGGGTTAGATAAGGAACGTGCACGTTCCTAAGCTATTAGGCATATGACCTATATTTAAAGAATAAGATATATGCCCAATGCTTTTTTATCTCTCGCCTCTTTAGAATAGAAAAATAATAAATTTATTGGGATAGGGAAGGTATGTTTATCTAAAGCAAGAGGAGAGGTGTGATTGCTTTGGATAATTTACAGTTTAGCGATTACACTTTTTTAACCTGATTTTTAAATATTCGGTGTTTCTATTTATGATGAATGAATAGAAGTACGCTATTAATAAGAGGCAAAAATAAAATGCAAATTGAAACACAAAGATGGTCAAAAATAACACGTTGGTTACATACTTTAATAGCGCTAAGTTTAACCATTCAACTCATTCTCTCTTTAGTGCTTGCGCCACCTGATGAACTCGATGATGCAAGTGAGTTGGCAAAAGCTGCAATGGAAGGGCATGAGCTTGTTGGTTTAGTCGCAGCAGGCTTGTTATTACTTCATTGGCTCTGGATGTTGATACCTAATAATGATGTTAAGTTAGGTAATCTTTTTCCTATTATCGGCACTGGTTTACAACAGACTAAATCTGATATTGCTTATCTTCTAAAAAATAAAAAGCCTCCTTATGGTGATCATGGAGGCTTATCAGGATTAGTTCATGGACTTGGTATCTTGATTGCATCTGCTATAGCTGCCACAGGCGTGGGTTTATATATTGTCATGGACTTCACTCCCCAAGGATTCGAAAATCCATTATTTGAAGAAATTGCTGAAGTACATGAATTATTTGGTAACTTCATGTGGGCCTATTTAATCGCTCATGTCTTTGCAGCAGCATGGCATGAATATTCGGGTGAACGTCTTATTTCGCGTATGTTTCGCCTTTAAAGAGAGGCTTATTGACATTCCCACCATTTTGACCTTGGTGGGAATACGCCAGAGTGATGCATAAAATATATCTAAATATTATTTACTGCGTAACATCAGTGAATGAATTTTAAATGAAAGCAAAAAGTTATATCAAAGCGACAGAGGTGCTTTTTGAGCAATTCTCATTCTAAGGAGTGAATGCTTCAGCTTTTTTGCAAGATTATAGAGTTCGCCTTAGCTGTATCGCAATACGATTACGCAATTTATGTGGTACAGGCTGATTCATCATCAACGCAAAGGGCTTCCACTCATTGCCTTGCACTAAATACCCCGCTAACGTACTGACTCCTTTTAGGGTACCTGATTTAGCATAAACCCCTGTTTCTTTCTTCGGAAGAAGATGCTTCCAGCGTTTAAAATCATGCAGTAAACCAACTAACTGGGTTGGCTTAAGACGATTTCTGCGTGATAACCCTGCACCGTCTTGCAGATTAAAGCTTTTCCAATGAAAGTGTGCTTGCAGGGTGCTGTTCATATAGCGCTTGACTAGTTGCGCATTAGCAGGTTGTCGATAAGCATCGGCGGCTAGTGTTAATGCTAATTGGTTGGCAATAAAATTGGTTGAGTATTTCAACATGGGGCGAATCACTTCTGCTAAGGTGCGGCTATTATAATGCTGATAAATCGGCTGCATTTGTGGCGCTTTTTCACCCACTATATGGTTATTAACCTGAATACCTTCTTTGCGCAGGAAGGCTATTAATAACTCACCAAAATAACGCTCTGCATTATGAGGATCTCTACCTGTGTTGACACGTAATGTGCCACGCTTAAAGCGTTTTTTCATACTGATCGCAAAGGGTGTTAGTGGCGTTTGCTTTTCTGCAGAAATTACTTTTCCTTTACGTTTTTTAATATTAACTGTATTAAAATTGGCAGCTAATGCGGAAGGAACCGCATCATAGGGGTTGTTGCTCTTGCCTGTACCAGGAAGTACCAAACCATCTTCAAATAATGAATTATCCAAAGCGATGCGATCTACCTGCCGAATACCCCGTTGTGCGAGTTGGCGCGCAATTACAGTTAATTCTTCTGATACTAGATACGGATCGCCACTTCCCTTGACCGATAATGTGTTATCAGCATGATCAAAAAAGAAATCAGTACGAAAACGATACGTTTCACCCCAGCGGCTTAACGCCAGCCAAGCCGTTGCTAGTTTCACCGTAGAGGCAGGTACAAAGGATTGATTGGCACGCTTTGATTTTAATATTTGCCCATGACTATCGGTTACTAATAACCCAGCATTATGCAAATGGGAAAAGCGTGATAGTGCACTTTCTGCAAGGCTTAGCGAAGGTGTTATTAGGGCGAGAAAAAAGGTACTCAGTATTATTGTTTTTATTTTATTCATTTGTCTGTTTTTTTGTATTATTTAGGAAGGGTAATTGACAGTTGTTATTTGTTTTATATCCGATATATCTGATAGACGGTAGAGCTATAGATATTCATTTATTAAATTTCCGCACCCTTCGACCCCGCTCAGGGAGCTGCACCCTGAGCGGGGTCGAAGGGTGCAATTATTTATGTGAAAAACTATATGTTGTCTAATCTACAAGGTCAATTGCGAAAATTTAACCTAGCACAAATACTCAGCAAATTTAATTAATTCTCAGTAATTAAGGATCATCTATCAAAATAGGCTAAAATTATCCTTTTCAAGGAGGTAATTATGTTGAAGAAAGTTGTGATGATTATACTATTGATAGCACTTGCAGTGGTTGCCTATTGGTATTTTGCAGGAATCAATAAAGCAGAGAAGGCATCTAATAAGGCTTCAGAGGAGGTCGTAGAGCTTAATGAGAACGAATCTCAAGCGATAGATATTTTAAATGATGAGATTATGCAAGATAAGTGTAAGGGTTTTGCTAAAGAGGATAGCGTTAAAGACGATAAACTAAAAGTATATATAGACTCTTGTGTTGAGCAATTGCGTGCAGAGGCGACAATGGTTGAGCCAGGTCTTGAGGGGCGATCTGCAGAGGAAATACAAACTCAATGTAGCGCATATGCGAAAGAAGATAAGGTGATAAAAGAAAAGCTAGAAGAATATATGGATCTTTGTGCTGAGCAGTTAAGGGCTGAAGATACGATGGTTGAACCAGAAGATGAGCAGGAGTCTACTAGTAATGCTGAGGCACAAAATACAGTTGAAACAGAGGCTAAGAAGGACGCTAAGTAAGCCTTTAGGAAGTGCTAAGTTCCAAGCAATGATTCTACCTATCTTGCCCTTTTTCCCCTGCTATAGTTTTTCAGGCTACCAGTTTAAGGTGGGACAGTTCATGTTTCTGCTATTCACCCGCACCCTTCGACAAGCTCAGGAAGCGGTGTCCTGAGTCTACCGAAGGGCTAGTTCCCTGAGCTTGTCGAAGGGTGTGGGTTGTTTGCTATGGCTTTACTTGTCCTACCTGTAAGTTGGTAGCCGTTTTTCATTTAAATAATTTCCAAAGCCTTTTGGGGGCGGAAAAATGGAAATTTAATCTATGAACATTTATAGAATCATTACTTGGAACTTTCTAACGAAGATAAATTGTACGCCTTTTTGTTTTATCCTAGTGCTCGATTAAGCTGTGCAAAACTACTCGCTCTTTGGCTGGGAGTGATTTCTTTGCCAAGCTGATGTGCAACTTGGGTGATAGAGATAATACCCCGTACACAGTCACGCCCTTCATTATGCTGTAGTACCAGCAAATGATGGCGACGAGAATTTTCTAGCGCGGCTACTATATCGGCAACATTGGCTTTTTCAATCTCGTGTAGTGGAATAGCTTCCAGTTTGCTAATGGGTGTCATCATGTCTTGTGCTTCAATATCAGCACGGGAACAACCATTCTTAGTGACAAATAGCATCGGTTTTTCACCTAAAATATCATTGGATGTCACCAATCCTTTCAACAACCCTTGCTTATCACTAACAAATAACAAGCGCACGCCACAGGCAATCATTTTATTATTAATCTCTTCTAAGGAGGCACTCTGTTCTATCTGAAAGGGGGTAATAATTTTTAAATCTGTCATGACGCTGATTGCAGGGGAGTCTTCTGATATTCTTTTGCTCGGATCACGCTCGGGTGATACTAGGTTAACTCCTGATGGGACTTGCTTAGGTTGTAGACGATAGTTTATTTCTGCCATGATAATTCTCCTTTATTTTTTACTTAGATGATTTGTATTTACATACGTAGCCGCCTTTTTATAAGATGTTTAGCTTAATGTCCAATCAAATAGATTAAAAATTAGGAATTCTAGGATAAGCCAAATCATAGATTTTTATGTCCAACACTATTCTAGAAAATAGGCTATTGACATTAATTTCTCACTAACGGATAATCGCGCGCCTTGTGGGTATTGGAAAGTTTATCCATTCTGTGCCCCTCCTTGCTGTGTTGTTTCCCTCCTAGGGTTATATAACAGGGCTGTCTTAATCCAAAAGGAGAAGTAAATTGAGACATTACGAAATTGTTGTTTTGATCCATCCTGACCAAAGCGACCAAGTTCCTGCGATGATTGACCGCTACAAAAAAGTAGTTGGCGAGAGCAAAGGAAATATGCAGAGACTAGAAGACTGGGGACGCCGCCCGTTGGCTTACCCCATCGATAAGCTAAACAAAGCGCATTACCTGTTAATGAATATTGAATGTGATACGGACGCACTAAATGAATTAGAGCGTTTATTCCGCTTTAATGATGCTGTTTTGCGCAATTTGACCATGCGTACTGATGAAGCCGTTACTGATGCTTCTTTGTTAAGCAAAGAAAAGCAAGAACAACGTCCTAACCGTAACCAACGTAATAGACGCTAGTCGATCATTTCTAGCCATCACTAAAGGTACCACACTATGTCACGCAACTTTCGTCGCCAAAAGTTTTGCCGCTTCACAGCAGAAGGCGTAAAGCAAATAGACTATAAAGATCTTGATACATTAAAAGCCTATATCACAGAAACAGGCAAAATCGTACCAAGCCGTGTTACAGGAACTAAAGCAAAGTACCAGCGCCAGTTAGCGACCGCTATTAAACGCGCCCGCTTTTTAGCACTACTTCCTTACACAGATCAGCACAAGTAAGTAAATGAAATTAATCTAATAATTTGCGCAGGGTGTTTTGAACTTCTAAGCGGTTATACGCTGAACGTTGAGAAATAAAGTACTATACCCCGCTTGTTTGGGTAGCTGCAAATAATTAGTTTAACGTTGAGAACCTACTTGGAGTAACTAATAATTTAAGAAGAACTCGTTATGGCCAGCTTTATAATGGCAGGGCGTGGACAGGCTGCATTTTTTGTTATCCTCTCCACCCTCTTGTCACTCATACTTCCCCCTGTTGGGTTGTTTAGTGCTGCCGCCATTGCACTTATTACCTTAAGAATTAGCTGGCAACAAGGACTACTGTACACATTTTTAGGTAGCGTTGTATTAGCAATCGTCAGCTATCTGCTTAAGCAAGATGCGCCATTAGGTGTTATTGCAGGTTTGATAGCATGGTTGCCGATTGTTATTTTCGCCACCATTCTCTCGCAAACAGGCTCGTGGCAACGCACATTACAGGCGCTCTTAGCGGTCACTATACTAGGCGTTTTATTGTTTCACGCTTATCAGCCTGAACCAGAACAGTTCTGGGAAGCAACGCTAGGACAACTAAAGCCAATGTTACAAGAGGCTTACAAGCTTAGTAGTAGCGAAGCAGATGAGTTGATTCGGTCAATGGCTGATTGGATGACAGGCGTATTTATCGCTGCAATAGCCGTTACGGTGGCGCTCTCACTGGTATTAGCACGCCATTGGCAAGCGATGCTTTACAATCCAGGTGGTTTTGGTGAGGAATTTCGCCAACTACGCATCGGTAAAGTGTTTGCTTTGATAATCGTCATCTGCATCGTACTAGCGATTGTAATGCGTAGCAGTATAGCCATAGAGATACTGATAATTGCAGTGGCTATTTTTATGTTACAAGGCATAGCGCTAGTGCATAGCATTGTGCATCAACTTGAGATGAAGGCAGGCTGGTTAATAGCACTTTATTTTCTACTTTTTATCCTGCTGGCGCAAATGTTTGTATTATTAGCTGCTTTTGGCATTATCGACAATTTCGTGGATTTTCGTCGTAAACTTGCCAAAACTGATCAACAATAAATTTAGAGATTTCGTTTAGTCGTCATCTCATTCAAGAAAACAGGTGAAAACCATGCAAGTAATTTTAATGGAAAGAATTGATAACCTAGGCGCATTAGGCGATATCGTCGCTGTACGCTCAGGTTATGCACGTAATTACCTTGTGCCACAGCGCAAGGCTAAAATAGCAACCAAGACTAATCTTGAAGAGTTTGAAAAAATTCGTGCTGAATTAGAAGCTGCGGAAGCAAAAGTCGTAACCGCTGCACAAGAACGTTGTGATGCGATTAATAATTTAGAAATCCAAATCACCGCCAATGCAGGGCCTGAAGGCAAACTATTTGGCTCTGTCACAGTACCTGAGATTGCAGTAGCCATTACAGAAGCAGGGCATGAAGTCGGCTCTAAAGAAATCCGTATGCCAGAAGGTCCAATTCGCATGATTGGTCATTATGAGGTCGGTGTTCACTTCTATTTAGACATTGATGCTGTTGTTAAAGTAGCAGTCGCTAATGAAGATGGTGAAACTGAGCCTAAAATCATTGCTCCAAAAGAAAGCATTGGAACAGGCGATACTGATGAGGATGATGAAGGTGCAGTAACTCGTCCTGAAGCGGAAGCTGAGACTGAAGAAGTAGCAGAAAAAGAATAAGTCCTGCTTTTTAGTTGAGGTTGGATAGTCCATAGTCACCACTATTATCGATGTATAATAGTGGTGATTTTTTTATTGGAAGATTTGCTATCCTTAACTGTCCCGCTTTAAATTGGTAGCCCAACTATGCGCCTCTTGAGATACTCCAATCTGGAACAAAAAATCAGCGCAATATAGGTAAATTCATTACTTGGAACTTCTTTAGGACTACATGCAAGCATGTCTCTCATTGAATTGACGCTAAATAGATTTCATTAGGCTTCGGCAACCCCTCTAAAAGGATAATATTGCTGCAATATAGGGATACTTATTAGCCAACTAATATCTCAATTAAATACTTTACATATACACCGTTCGTCGGCAAAATAGCGCATCTTTGTTGATTAAATATCTCCCATAGCACTATATCTATGGATAAAAAAATTATTTATACACAATGTCCCCATTGATTTTCCTTTAGTTTATTTATTTCAAGGTTAATCATACGTTAATCTTTTATCTACTTGATTAATAACTAAAAACATAAAATTCAATAGTTTTAAACTAATTATAATATCTTAGTAAAGACAAGCATTTAAGTGTCTTTTACTCATTCTATTCACAGAGTTATCCACAGGCTTGTTATAATAAGTGGGTCACTTATGAAATGAGGTAAAAACTAAGCATTTTTAAAGAGACACTCCCCCTCATCTTCCATCGTAATTTGATGCGTTTTATGGCTACCAACTTAAGGCGGGACAAGTAACGTCATGGCAAATAACCTGCACCCTTCGACAAGCTCAGGGAACTAGCCCTTCGGTAGACTCAGGACACCGCTTCCTGAGCTTGTCGAAGGGTGCAGGTGAATAGCAGAAACATGAACTGTCCCGCCTTAAACTAGTAGCCCGTTTTATTCCGTTACTCATCACTTGGGATTATCAGATAGCAGGCTGGATTCCGTAAAAAGTGATGCCGTGATAGGAAAGCGCTTCAATCGCTGGTGTGAGGCAGAGGATGAGATTCCAGAAGTTCAAGAGCAATGCCAGAACTATCTTTACCTTGAAATTATCTACTCACGTAACTATAGACATTCACTTATTAAATTTCATATTGATGACTAAGGAACGAGCACGAAACAACTTCCCGATCTCTAACTTGCTTTTTTATCCCAGCTTGGATGATCTCATTCGTTGCGTAGAGTGACTATGCGCCTTTTGATGTACTCCAATCAGGAGCAAAAAATCTGCGCAATATTGGTAAATTCATTGCTTGAAACTTCCTAATTAAGCTGAATCCGCTGACCCCAAGGCACTTTGCCTTTGCCCTTAACCAGCCAAATTACTTGATAACTAGGTGCATAAGCAGGAAAATCTCCCTGCGTATCGGTAAAATAAATCACAATATCAGGCTGCCTATCCTGCTGCTGCGCCCAGTTAAAAACAGGACGAAAATCCGTTGTACCACCGCCCGCAATTTCCTCAGGCAGTGTTGCTTCCTCCCAAGGCTCAAACATACTAGGAAAGCCTTCCACGATCTCAGAATCACAAGCAATCAGCGTAATTCGTGCGCGCATTTGTCCCTTGATCGCATTGATTTCTGATAGGCATTCATTGAGCTCTTTATCACTGACTGAACCACTGACATCCAGCCCTACCAGTACATTGACCTCACTGCTTTTTAAGGTAGGATAAATAGCAGGATCACCACGTCGAGTTGAAGGGCGCATATAACTATAATCATCGCGCGCAACAGAAGTCATATAACGTGCGAGTAATGCACGCCAAGGTAAACGGGGTTGCATCAGTACGTCTACCAAACGTTTCATCACGCCACTCAATTTTCCTGCTTGCTCTGCTTGTTGTGCAGCTCCTGCCATGCGTTGCTGCCATTGAATACT
>DRMS01000480.1 GCA_011322515.1 Leucothrix mucor | reverse complement strand
TCAATCAAAAACAGTCCCTCAATTTGATTCCTATTATTCGCTTCATCCACCATATTAAACCCACCTGTAATTGCCTGTCCTTTATCGCCAATAAAATCTCCTGCAATATTACCAGTGGCATTGGATTTTATACCTGTATTAGAGTTAACTAACGCCCCGCCATTAAAATCTAACGCCAACTTGCCATTGTTTACCTTTCCATCAAATACGCCAATCCAAGTATGATCAGGCACATTGGCAGAGATAAGTCCTTTACTGACTTGTCCTGAGCCAAAATCCACCTCCATTTGTACTGCCAAGTTGGAAACTTTCCCCATGCTACTTTGTGCTAAACTATCAACCATATTGTCATAGCGCACCTCCCCAATACGGGTGGCAATCACATCATTATTCGTTGCTTTATAGGTTGACCAAAGCAGACCATTTTTATCAACTGCGGCTGTAGGCAAACCATCTAACGAAGAGCTAATCGTATAAGTATTCCAACGTCCCCAACCTACAGGATAACCACCGATATTTTGATTAAAACGACTAACTTCTCCCTTATTAGTGGTGACAACGCCATTACTATCCGTGCTGATTATAGGGGTTGCGCCTGAAATGCTGTTAGTACGTCCACTAGCAATTGCCACACCTCGTTGCCCTAGTGTTAATGCTTGAAAAGGTTGCGCTTGACGCGGATTTTCTAGTAAGGGTTCAATCTCAAAGTTAGTTGGAACTGTGTTACCACTCGTTTTTGAGCTATGCCCATCTCTAAATACAATAGGTATTTGTTTCAATACGTCACAAACACCTTGTGCATTCACAAACACAAAGCGGTTTTTAAAGCCGTCTCCTAATTCTATATCACACTTACCTGAATGAGAATGTATCCAGATAGCTCCTTTCCACACTCCGACATACATTCCGCCATTAGGCATGATTTCAACTTCATACATGGTTCCTCTAATGCCGATGGTGGCAACAGGTGTGCGTAATTGATAGTCTTTTTTATTTTGCTTTCCAAGGGTTCCTGTAATAGTACGCAATCCTCCTGAAATCAACTCCATTAGTACACTGCCATTACCACCAGACTTTAATTGATATTCTTGTAAACGCAGTACTGAGTTTTGTTGTAGATTTATTAAGGCATTATCAACCATGCGAAATTGCGCCCGCGCGCCTGCACCTGAGCGTAAAATATCTTGACGAAATACAGGGCTCAGTCTTTTTAAAGGCTCTGCTTTGCTCTTACGATCTGCTGTTATGCTACCGCGTGCCAGAATAGTTTTGCCCAGATTTTCATTTGCGGCAAAGACCTGATTGAACAAGGGTGTTATTAGCCAACAAACAATGAATACACTCAATACATGTTGCAAAAATTTTAAATAAGCGGGTTTTATTACGATATTTTCTATTGTTATTTTACTGCTCATCGCATTAGGTTTCATTTTTCTCTCCACACTTAGAAGTCACAACTAATATTATGCTGGTGTATCACGCAGCCTATTTGCAATCTATTAAAAATTATAGTTAATACCCACTTGTGCAACGGCCTTATCGGTATCATAAAGATTTAAATTACTATTATTTTTGGTATAGCTAATATTTGCGAACACAGACCAGTTTTTTGCTACTCGCATGGTGTGTCCAATTTTAAAGAGTAGACGTTTATCTTTGCGCTTTTTTGCATAGATTGGATCAGAAGCGCGATGTTGGCGATGCTGAAATTGAGTACTGATAAAAGATGAGTTAACCGCATCCCATGCGTGTTCTGCTGTATAAGCAACACCAACGGTATTACGCGTATAATGTTTTCCTGCTTTTTTCTCAGGTTGCTCATGTCCAAATGAAAGCCCTAATTGATGGCGGGTATTATTAGCTGAAAAACGATAATTTCCTGATACACCATAGCGGCGTGCATCGCGTAAGTCCTGCTGCTTATGATCATAATTTTCAATCAATAAACTCGTTGCCAGAATCTTATTAGTTGCCAGTTCATGCGCTAGCCCTGCCTGTAAACCTAAGGTACTGCTAAAAGCATGATCATCAACATGGATTAGTTGATGACGCAGAGAAAGCTGATATTGCTGTCTCCCAACGGCAAAAACACTCCCCCCCTCTAGGTTTAACTCAGAGAGATTAAATGCTTTTGCATCATTAAAATGTTTATGATTCAGTTTACTATTAAAAAACCAGCTTTGCGTATCAGAAGCGATATAACGAGAGTTTAACTGGGTTCGCAGTTCCACAAAGGGAGAATCCTGTTTAATTGAGCTATCTTTAAGCGTAACAGAACCAAATACGGGAGTATCAAATACGGATGTCTCTGCGCCAAAATTAGCATTGGAATCGTAACCCGTTACCAAGGAAACTAAACCATCAATAATCCATTTTTTATTAGTGTCTGATGCTTTGCTCATGACCTGAATATAGCGATTTACATTACGCTGCACCGTTGCAGGCGGATTTAAACGGAGTACTTCTTTAAACTCACGTAATGCCGCAATATCATTATTTATGTTGAGATAAGCGCGTGCAAGTTCTAGTCGTGGGCGGATAATATTAGGCTGATTAACAGTTACGCGATCTAGGGCAAAAACAGCCACATCGTAATGACCTGTTTCTAGGGCGCTGATACCGTATAGGTAATCAAATCGAGGGTCACCTTCATGGGTTTTGGCTAGCTGCTGGGCTTGTTCCCATGCTTGTTGGTAATTAGACTGTGTGACTAATTGTTCTAACTTTGTTAGATTTTCAGCAGCCAATAATCCACTCTTAAATAATATTAAAAATGCCCATGTTAGAATAGTTTTTATCTTCATTTTTAAGTGCCTGCAATAAAGGTAATGGTGGCGGTATCGGTCGCATTATGGGAATCTTTTAAGGTATAAACATAAGTGTCATTGCCTATACTAATAGCTGTCGGGGGGGAGTATATAAAACGCCCATTAGCTCTCAAATCTAAAAAGCCTCCACTTAACGTACCTCTAAAAGGTACGACGTTTATTGGATCACCATCAGGATCGAAATCATTGTCACCACTATTATCCGTAATGACATTACCCGTCACTGTGGATACATTTACTTGATATTGATATTCATCATCAACTGCAACGGGTGCTGTATTTTCTTGCACATTAGTAACCGTCACCTTTATCTCTTGAGCATCAGTCAATGGCTCTCTATCAAAAACAGTGACTTGAAGATCGTAAATATTATTCCCATCAGCATCGGCTGGATTTTCAAAATCTGGAGAGGTATTGAATGTCAGCTCACCTGTAGTTGAGTCAATACCAAATAAGGCTTGGTCTGCGCCGCCTGTAATATCGTAATACAAGCCATTACCTTCGCTATCATTGTCATCAATACTTTGAATATTCAGTACAATGCTATTTCCATTCTCTGCATAACTCACTGAGCTAGGACTAATAATAGTCGGGGCTGTATTTTCAATCACATTTGTGACTATTATCTGAATTGACTGGGTATCCGTTAAAGGTTCACTATCAAATACAGTTACTTCAATAGTATAGGTATTATCGCCACCCACATCTTTTGGATTTTCAAAGTCTGGAGTAGCATTAAATGTCAGTTCCCCCGTACTAGCATCAATACCAAACAGTGCTTTATCGTCACCGCCTGTAATATCGTAATACAAGCCATTACCTTCGCTATCATTGTCATCAATACTTTGAATATCCAATACAATATCCTCCCTACCCTCTGCATAATTGACTATGCTTCGGCTGGCTATCTTTGGAGATTGATTAGGCGTTGCATTCACGGTAATAGTTACTATTGCGCTAGCAGTAAGCCCTTTTCCATTGGCGATGGCATAAGTAAAAGTGTCGGTACCTAAAAATTTTTCCTCTGGCGTATAGTCAATGGTTTTATCTGCTTTGAGATTGGCTGTGCCATGTTGTGGTGTTCCCACAAATGTAATACTCAAAGCATCATTATCTGGGTCACTGTCATTTGCCAACACAGGTATATTGACTAAAGTGATTTCCATTGTTGTTGCACTATCATCAAGGGCAACGGGTGCTTTATTCACTGCATTGACACTGACTGTCACTGTCGCGCTAGCAGTAAACCCTTTTCCATCCGTAATGATATAGGTAAAGGTATCCGTACCTGAAAATTCTTTCTCTGGCGTATAGTCAATGGTTTTATCTGCTTTGAGATTGGCTATGCCATGCTGTGGTGCTCCCACAAATGTAATACTCAAAGCATCATTATCTGGGTCACTGTCATTTGCCAACACAGGTATATTGACTAAAGTGACTTCCATTGTTGTTGCACTATCATCAAGGGCAATGGGTGCTTTATTCACTGCGTTGACACTGACTGTTACGGTCGCGCTAGCAGTAAGCCCTTTTCCATCCGTAATGATATAGGTAAAGGTATCCGCACCTGAAAATTCTTTCTCTGGTGTGTAGTCAATGGTTTTATCTGCTTTAAGATTGGCTATGCCATGTTGTGGTGTTCCCACAAATGTAATAATCAAAACATCATTATCTGGGTCACTGTCATTCGCCAGCACAGGTATATTGACTAAAGTGATTTCCATTGTTGTTGCACTATCATCAAGGGCAACGGGTGCTTTATTCACTGTGTTGACACTGACTGTCACTGTCGCGCTAGCAGTAAGCCCTTTTCCATCCGTAATGATATAGGTAAAGGTATCCGTACCTGAAAATTCTTTCTCTGGTGTGTAGTCAATGGTTTTATCTGCTTTGAGATTGGTTATGCCATGTTGTGGTGTTCCCACAAATGTAATACTCAAAGCATCATTATCTGGGTCACTGTCATTATCTAACACAGGTATATTAACGAGGGTGAGTTCAGTTGTGGTAGCGCTATCATCAACGGCTTGAGGTCTTTTATTAATGGAATTAATAGTTATTTTTACATTTGCTGTTGCTGTGCCCCCATCTTTATCAACTATCGTATAGGTAAAGTGATCCTCCCCTGTCTCTCCCATATTAGGGGTATAGGTCAGCTTGGTGACACTTTTTTGCGTAACAGCCCCTTTTATCCCATTAGTAAAACTACTAATAGCTAAGTCATTTTTATTTCCATCAGGATCACTATCATTCTCCAGCACAGATATATCAATAGATTCATTCTCATTCGTTGAGACAAGATCAATTACCGCAATTGGCGATTGATTAGGTGTAACAATGATCGAAACAGTTGCAGTATCTTCCCCCCCACGCCCATCACTTAACGTATAAGTAAAACTATCATTTCCTGAAAACCCGACATCAGGTGTGTATATAACCAGATTATTTATATTTACTTGAGTTGTTCCATGGTCTGCATTCCTATCAATCAATACCGTCAAATTATCCTTATCAGGATCGCTGTCATTAGCAAGCACATTGATAACAACAGGCTGGTTTACTCGTGTCACACTAGCATCATTATTGGCAATAGGTGGTTTATTGGGAATATCATTAACCGTAATGAAAACGTTTGCGGTTGTCGTCTTGTCGCCATCCGTTAATTGATAGTCAAAACTATCCGTACCAAGAAAATCTTTATTTGGCAAATAAGTCGCTACCCCATTATTAAAATCAACCTTGCCATGAGTCGGCTGAATCACAATACCAACAACACTTAAACTATCTGACTCAGGATCTGTATCATTGCTTAACACAGCAATGTTAACCCCATGATTCATAAAGGTTGTCACCTGATCATCCACACCAACGGGCGTATCATTAACAGGCGTAACAACCACATTAATGCGCCTTGAAACCGCATTATTTCTATCATCTTTTGCTTCAAATTCAAATACGTCCGCCTGTGTTTCAGAGCCATTATGTTGATAACTTGCAACGACCTCATCAATTTCACCTGCCCCCTGAGCAGGAAACTGTACCGTTCCATTAGAGGCTAAAGAACGAAGTGAATAGTGCAAACCTTTTTTAACAGGATTATTAACAAAAAGTGAGAATGTAATAGTGCCGCCCTCTTTGACTAAAATGCTGTCTTTGAGCGTATTACCTTTTTTATCGACTACTTCTGGTAAATTATCAATGGTTGGTAACACTTCAGCTGTAGAAATTTTTATGGTATCCGTATCCGTTACCTTGTTTTTATCGGTCACAACCAATGTAAACCAGAGTGTTTGGTCTAGCTTATTAGGTGCTTTAAACTGTGGAGAAGCAATAAGGCGATTATTCAAAGTTACAGCACTGCCATTCTGATCGGTTTGAAACCAAGCATAATCCACTTTGCCACCATCTACATCATGGCTTTTCAAACCACTCAGATTCACTACTGCACTAGGAGGAACGATTTGATCAGCACCTGCATCTGCAACAGGGCGGGAAGTAATGCGTATCTGCTTAGGAAGATGACTTGCATTGGGTAACAACTCATAACCTTTGCCTAAATGATTTTGTAAATAAGCAGAATATTTTTCCGTCTTATTAGTCTCTAGGCCGAAAGCCATCTGCTGTAATCGCTGTTCCCACTGTGCACCTAGACCTGATAGCTGTCCATCCATAGCAAAATCCGTAGCTATTTGATCAATAATACGTTGTACAGGGGTATTATAGTGTTGCGATAGCTCAGCAATAGCGCCTGATAAAAAAAGCAATACCGAATTTTCTTTAGGATATGAAAGCCGCGTAAGATCAGCCTTTCTAGCAATATCAGCAACAACCCCCATTAAATTTTGCAATGAAGTTGCGGCTGATTGTTGTGCTACTGAAAAAGAATGTCCTTGAGCAATTAGATTTTTAGTTCGAAAATGCAATAATGTAGTGAGGATATTAATGGAGATTACTTGATTTGATCTATTCGAATTTAATAATGTAAAAGCAGATAGCTGGACAGGATTGGCTGAAATCTCACCTATGGACTCATTAAAAAAATGACCTATAAAAATAATTTCCGCAAAACTACCTAGTGTATCTCCCCATGATTTAGGAATCTGAAAAGCAAACGCACCCTGCTTGCCGATTGTTTTTGTCGTTAGCTTACGACCTGTACGTTTAGCTTTATGATCCAACTCATACAAGGTAATAGAGGCATTTGGCTGTGCGGGACCTTTTTGGGCAACACCCGATAACGTATGTAGATTTGATACTGTTTTTACTGGCGTATTTGTCTTGCTCCCGCTACCACCACAAGCCGTCATCAGTATTAACAAAAGCAATGTAGCCATTACCTGTATTTTCATTAAATCTCTCCAGCGCAATATAACCTAAACCCTATCAGGGACATATCTGTAGACTTTAGGCACAACCCGTTCCCCTAATATAACTATAGGACAAATAATTATTTTTGTACGCAGGATTATTTCTACCAGAAGCAATACCAGTCATGAACAATCAGATATTACTTAACATTTTATAGACAAACAGTAAGCATCAGATGATATTTCTAATTGACAACCAGACCACTCCAGAACAAAATCCCTGCCTTCTCTTATTTATAAGTAGGAGGTCATAATAAACCTAACAAAATAAACGAGACAAATGTTAGATTTATTGCGCCCTCCTGCTTAACAAACCATCAGGAATACTGTCAATGGCAAAGCCAAAGCTTGTTAGTTTTAAAATCTGTCCTTTTGTACAACGTAGCGTTATCTTGTTAAAAGAAAAAAATATCGATTTTGATATTGCTTATATTAATCTTGATGAGCCACCTGAGTGGTTTTTAGCCTTATCTCCGACAGGGAAAGTACCCATTTTAGAGGTTGATGGTAAGGTATTATTTGAATCCGCTATTATCAGTGAATATCTGGATGAGGTTAATCCACCCTCGTTGCACCCAGCTAATCCATTAGAAAAAGCGCAGAATAGGGCATGGATGGAATTTACCTCGCCACTTTATATGGCATTTTTTAAGCTTATGATGAGTAAGACAAAAAAAGCAGGTGCAGAGGTTATTATTGATACCAATAAGCAGTTAGCGACACTGGATAAAATCAAAGTCAATGCACCGTGGTTTAATGGTGATGATTTTTCCATGATGGATATATCCATTGCGCCTTTATTTATGCGCCTTGCCTTTTTGAAAAAGCATTATAATCTAGATCTGCTGGATGGCAGAAACAACTTACAAGCATGGTCTGATAAACTATTAGCACGCGAATCAGTTATCAACTCCGTGGTTGATGATTTTGAAGATATTTTGCTAATGCGTATTAAAGGCGCAGAGAGCTTTTTGGCTTTGTAAAATATGTTTATAGACATTCATTTATTAAATTTCCGTACCCTTCGACTCCGCTCAGGGAGCTATACCCTGAGCGGAGTCGAAGGGTGCAATTATTTATGTGAAAAACTATAGGTTCTGTTGACACCTGATGATTATTTCCCCTTCTAGCCACTTTTTCCTTCTCTCTGCATTAAAAAATAACCGTGTAGCTCTGCTATGCGCTTGTTTTTTGCCTTGATGGAAGCAAAGAATCGATTAAGAAGTGAAAATACAATCAATATCAACAGAGCCTAGGAAAGATGAAAAAAGCACGAAAAGAATCATATTACATGAAGTGCATGAAGGTATTGGCTACCAACTTAAGGCGGGACAAGTAACGTCATGGCAAATAACCCGCACCCTTCGACAAGCTCAGGGAACTAGCTTGTCGAAGGGTGCGGGTGAATAGCAGAAACATGAACTGTCCCGCCTTAAGTTGGTAGCCAAGGTATTAAAACAAAAAATCTTCATTTACTTTGTGATCTTCATGCTAAATAGAAAATCCTTTGCGCTCTCTGTGTTTTGGCAAGAGAGATACCTTCTATCACTAAGAAAAATTTCTTATGAAACGGACTTTATTTGAAATAACCCTTGTCGGCATTGTTGCATGGCTTGTATGGGCTTTATTAACAGGAGATCAACCGCCCCGCAATACGCATAATATCTGTGATATTTTTGCTGAAAAAAAACACTGGTATAGTGCGGCAAAACAGGCGAGTAAAAAATGGAATGTCCCCATCACCGTTCCCATGGCGATGATGTTTCAGGAAAGCTCTTTCCGCCAAGATGCCACCCCACCTATGCGCACCCTTTTTGGGATTATCCCCATTGGGCGTAAAAGCTCAGCTTATGGCTTTTCGCAAGCACTTGATCTCACATGGGATGATTATAAAACAGACACTAATAATCTACTAGCCAGTCGTAGTGACTTTGCTGACTCGATTGATTTTATGGGGTGGTTTATTAATAAAACCAATCAAATTAATAAAATATCCCGTACTAATG
>DRMS01000479.1 GCA_011322515.1 Leucothrix mucor | reverse complement strand
TCGACTTTTTCAAACATCTTTAATCCCTTAAGCGCATCTAACAAGGCAATGTCTTGTGGCGTGGTAACAATAACCGCACCACTGACAGGAATTTTTTGCGATAGCGTCAGTTGCGTATCACCTGTTCCTGGTGGTAAGTCAACGATCAAATAATCCAGCTCGCCCCAGTTGGTATCATTTAATAATTGCTCTAGCGCCTGTGTAACCATAGGACCACGCCAAATCATTGGAGAATCTTCTTCTACTAGAAATCCAATCGACATAGCTTTTAGACCGTAGTTTTCCATTGGTTCAAGCGTTTTGCCATCCTTAGATTCAGGTGCTCCTGACATGCCTAACATACGCGGTTGACTTGGACCGTAAATATCCGCATCTAAAATACCAACGGTTGCACCATCGGCAATCAAGGCTAAGGCTAAATTTGCTGATGTGGTTGATTTACCTACGCCCCCTTTACCTGACGCAACGGCTATAATATTTTTAATGCCTTCAATGCGCTTCAAACTTTTTTGTACCGCGTGCGCTACAATACGTTGTTCAACGATCACCTCGGCACTATCAATAGCATCATCTGCTTCAAGCGCAGCTTTTACCGTTGCTGCCAATTCATCTCGATAAGCCCCTGCAGGATAGCCTAGTTCAATACGAACAAAGACTTTTCCTTCTTTAATATCAACTGCTTTAATTGTTTTTGCAGATACCAAATCTTTTTCTAAATATTTATCCTTAACTTCCTTTAATAACGCATTAATACTCTCGCGTGATAATTCTGACATGCTTTTATGTCTCCGTAAAATTCATGAATTTGCTGATGGGGATGGATGGTAAGGGAGCAACTATCAACTAACAATAGCCCTAAATCAATATAACCCACTAACTAGGTCGGATATTTATTATTGCTCCTTGAGTATGCTCCTATTTGAGGGCGTTCAATCATTCATCAAGGGTAAAGTATAATTAAAATACAAGTTAAAAATATGTTATAATCATAAATTGACGATAAGATGACTAATTAGGTAATGAAATGCATATAAAAATTATAATACCCATTGTCTCTGTAATCCTTGCACTCAGCGCGTGCGGTGGAGGCAAAACAACAGAAAATTCATTAATAGAAAACAACTACAAACTTCGTAACACAACAGACAATAACGCACTAGAAGCAACGATCAAAAAGCTAATGCTTGAAACCTATGGGAAACTTGCACCCCTCATTATGTATACTAATGAGGCAGGAGGAGTAGGGGGAACTAAATCTAGTGCTAACAATTACTCCAGTAGCAATACACAAGAAATGGGTGTTGATGAAGCAGATCGCCTAAAAAATGATGATTCTTATCTCTACGTGGCATCTGTCACCAAGCCCTCTATCAAAATTTACTCAACGAAAAATAGCACAAAGGAGGCAGTACTAAGCTCTATTGTGCCTATTGGAGATAAAAACTCACCTGCAATTTCTGGACTTTATTTAACAAATAACAAACTCATTGCCCTATCAGGCGAAAATGGTTATTTCAATCGGCAATGGTTTGATGCGCCTTTCTGGAGTGATCGTTCAACCGAGCTAACTATTTTTGATGTAGAAAAGGGCAAGCTAAAGAAAGACATTCATATTAAATTAGATGGGCAACTGATTAGCAGTCGTAGAATCGGGTCAACACTTTATCTAGCAACACGTCATACACCGACATTAAATGGTCTAATTCTCCGCCCAGAAAATAAAGAACAGGTAGCCAAAAATCGCGCTCTAATTGAGGTCGCAACACTCTCTGATTTTTTACCTGATTACGCATTAAATAAAGCAGACAAAGGCGATATTTTAGCCCCATCAAACTGCTTTACTAATGAGTACTCCAATGAGACTAGCCAGCAAGCCAGTATTATTAATGTTATTAGCATTGATCTTACTCATACTAGTGCTAGACCTAAGGGAAGCTGTTTTATAGGCAATGCAGAAGCACTGTATATGTCTGCGAAATCACTTTATCTGGCAACCACCCAAAGTAACTACCAAGATAAAAATGGTCAAGCATTCTACGCTTCAACAACTGCGACTGATATTCATAAATTTTCCCTTAATAGTGGCAATATAAACTACAAAGGCTCAGCACAGGTTGCAGGACATTTAGGCTGGAAACAGGAGTTAAAATCATTCCGCATGGGTGAATTTGGAGAGTCAAATGATGTGCTTGGCATTATTACCTATACGGGCAATGAGCCAAGCACCCTTAGATCTCCCGCCAGACTTTTCACTCTGACAGAAGATGATAGCAAAGAAAGTAGCCTGAAAATACTGGCGCAATTACCTAATAATAAACACCCAGAAGCACTCGGAAAACCAGGTGAACAAATCTATGCAACGCGCTTTTTTGGCGACAGAGCTTATCTCGTAACGTTTAGAACAACCGATCCGCTTTATATTCTGGATCTATCTGACCCCGCTGACCCATCGGTAGTCAGCGAGTTAAAAATCAATGGCTATTCAGATTATTTACACCCCATTGGTGAAAATTTTGTTCTTGGCATTGGTAAAGATGCTATTCCAGCCAATACGGGACAAGATGATTCCAGAGGTTCATGGTATCAAGGAGTAAAACTCTCTCTTATTGATGTGAGTGATCTTGCAAAACCGTATGAACGCCAGCAGCTAATCATTGGCAAACGTGGCTCAAATACAGCCGTTTCATTTTCTCATCATGCCTTTACCTCATTATTGCATTCAAATGGTGATCTGCGAATTGCTTTACCCATTAGCGTACACAAAAATGAGTCATCCTCAGAGAATGACACCCAAAGTACGCAACATCGATGGCAGTATGATGCTCTATTTCGCTACGATATTACCTCTTCAGGTGACTTATACCCACTTGAGAAAATCAAAGCCCTCAATACTTCTGCAAAGAAATATTCCCAAGATTGGCAAAATGACCGCTCAGCAATTATTGGTGACAAAGTTTATTATCTGCATGGCGATGATATTATTTCACGTAACTGGTAAGGAACGTGCACGAAATAACTTCCCGAAGTTCTAACGCAGAATTTTTATTTCAGATTGGATGAACTCATGAGGCGCATAGTCACTCTACGCAACGAATGAGATCATCCAAGCTGGGATAAAAAGGCAAGTTCCCAAGTAAGAAACACACAAAATTAAGGCTATCAATTTAAGAGGAAACACAGGCTACAACATACTATCGTTTTAAATTGACAGCCCTCTTTTTCAACAATTTTTACCCCCCTCAAAGTAATTGCATTTCCCCCTCTCCTCTCATGATTTTCCCACACAATTAATACGAGTTGCTGAAATATCACAACTAACAAGATATTATCACTCACCCTTTTAACTTCCCCTATAAAAACAAGGTAAGCAACATGTCAATATCATCATTTCATCCACCTGAAAGAATACTAATGGGACCTGGTCCATCTGATGTGAACCCGCGTATTTTAGAAGC
>DRMS01000478.1 GCA_011322515.1 Leucothrix mucor | reverse complement strand
TTGTTTATTGTACAAGAGGCGGGGCATGCGGCAAGTGAATCAGGGATTAGAGCAGCATTAATAGAGGCAAGTAATAAAATGCTGGGTAAGGTGCTATCCTAATGATTGGTCTGATCCAACGTGTTTCGCGAGCGAGTGTGGAGGTAGGGTGCCGAACTAAAGTCTTTCTGTTTATAACGGATTCTGTTGGTGCTGTAACAAGCTGATATATATCTTTAAAATGTACAAACACATGAATAAGTAGTGTAAATTCCATGGCGGTTAATGGATAGATCACTTATTTCTAGTTATGTTAAATCATAAAAGCCAATGTAACTTTATGATACAAAAGTATTAATCTATGATAAGAGTCACCAACAGAATCCGTTATAAACAGAAGTCTTTTAAGAAAGTTCCAAGTAATGAATTTACCTATATTGCGCTGATTTTTATTCCTGATTGGAGCATCTCAAGAGGTGCATAGTTGCTCTACGCAACGATTGAGATGATTCAAGCAGGAGCAAAAGGGCAAGTAAGATGGGTAAATTCATTGCTTAGAAATCCCTTAGTCTGTGGGGCTTTCAGAAGTAGAAAATAGTAATCTAAATGAAAAAGCCCTTCTATAAAATTTTATGATATAGTTTTGAGAATCTATCGACCCATAAATAACGACAATAAGCCCTTAGGTAAATACGATGTTACATCGTTTGATTCTACTTGTCCGCCATCTGCGCAGTGTGGTTTTTTTTAAAAAATCGATACGTTTTTTACTTGTGTTTTTAATGTTTTCAGGAGCTTGGGTTGCTACTCGTAAGCTGGATATTCCTTCAACATATCAATTAAGCGACAAGCTAGTTCATGTTATTGTTTTTCTTGGGTTTGCAGTTTTAATTGATTTATCTGGTTCACGAAAACCTTTTTTGCTATGGAAAGGCTTACCTCTCTTGATATATGGTATATGTATAGAAATCATGCAATACTTCACACCAGAACGTAGCTTCTCAATGTTTGACTGGGGGGCTGATTTAGCTGGGATTTTACTCTACCTTATTACTAAAAAATTCATCCTTTGGTTGGATTCAAAAAAGGATGATCACCTCTTATAAGTAGGAGGATTTGAGTTTTGTTTACTATTAAAATATTAGGGCTACTTGCAAAATCAGGCGAAAACTAAGCATTTTTATATGTCATGCTTGAATATAGTGCTTTTTAATAATGTAAAGTACTATATATGGAAATTCCTCTGTAATTTAATAGTTTTATAAGTGTCCTATTAATGAGCAATTAATTAATTAATTGATTGAGTGTAGCAGGAGAGAATGCTAGAATCCCGCCCTTATTGGGGAGCAGTATCTAAACGAAATATTTTAATGAGTGATTCTAAATTAAGTAGACCTAGTCTTCTCCATATAGGTGCGGGTAATATTTTTTCATCAATGATAATTTCAGGGATGATTATTGGTTATTTTGTAGATCAGTGGTTGCAATTAACACCTCTTTTTATGATGCTTTTTGCTGTCTTGGGTTTTATCGGTGGAATGAAAAAAATTCATGCTATTTTAACCTATGAAAACACCGATAAGGAAGAGAAGTCATCATGACAACAGCAATAGATGATGTTGTTGCCAAGGCTAGAAAGAGTCGCAACTATCAATTAATGGTTATAGCCGTGATAGCCGCTTTATTTGCGTTGCGCGACCCCATGCATGGGGCCGCTTCCCTGTATGGTGGTTTTGTCAGTCTGTTTGTGAGTTGGACACTTGGATTGGGAGTAATAAAGGCAACTGAGATTGCTAAAGATGATCCAAAAATAGCAGTAGGAATTTTGTATGGTAGTGCTGTACTCAGATTTGTTCTGGTATTGGTGCTATTTGGGATTGGCATGGGGATGCTAGGTTTTAACCCAATTCCCTTGGTGTTAACGGCAGTTGTGGCATGGGTCATGGGTGTTGTGGCTTTACGCTAACTGAGAAGTCATTCTTTAAATGATGGTTTCGTGCGTTGTCTAATTTAATAGTCGATCGCAATGCATCTAAAGTAATTGACCTTGATTAGTTTTCCCCAATAAACTAAAAAAATTTAAAATTTAATGAGGATATAAACGTGTCAGCAACAGAGCATGCCGATGGTGGCGGCGGGACGGTCGCCTATATTCAACATCACCTAACGAATCTACATACGGGTGAGGGCTTTTGGACAATAAACTGGGATACTATCATTATCAGCATCTTATTAGGTGGCGTGATCATGTGGATGGCATCTAAGGTTAAAGATAATCTCGAATCAGGGACACCAGGAGGATTTCAAAATTTTGTCGAAATGATTTTGGAATTTGTACAAACTCAAGTGAAAGACTCCTTTCCTGGTCATAACCCACTCATCGCACCCTTAGCGCTTACTGTATTTCTCTGGGTTTGGTTGATGAATTTTATGGATTTGATCCCCGTCGATTTGTTGCCAACATTGTTCGCAGGGGTGGGTATCCCTTATCTTAAGGTCGTACCAACAACTGATTTAAATACTGCGCTAGCAATGGCATTAGTTGTTTTCCTCTTAACCGTTTATTACAACATAAAGGTCAAAGGACCTATAGGCTATCTAAAGATGTTCCTTTTTCATCCCTTTGGCAAAGCCGCTGTGCCTGCCAACATGGTGATGACAACTATCGAAGAACTAGCAAAGCCACTAAGTCTTGGTTTGCGTTTATTCGGCAATATGTTTGCGGGTGAGTTAGTCTTCTTGCTGATAGCACTACTAACGCTCGGCGCTACTATTAGTGCGGGTTTACTGATCTGGTTCCCTTTACAGGTAGTTCTTGATTTGGCTTGGTTAATTTTCCATATTTTGGTGATTACTTTGCAGGCCTTTATCTTCATGGTACTGACCATTGTATACCTTGGAATGGCGCACGCTGAAGATCACTAATTTATAATTGATTCACTATAGTTGAGTCTGAGCTTAGATCAGACTTACTTAAATTCATATTTTTAATTTTTTACTTTTAATGGAGATATATGCAATGACTGCTGAAATGATTGCTCAAATCTATGCTTACACAGCTGTTGGTGTTGGTGTGATTCTTGCGGCTGCGGGACTGGGTTCTGCGATTGGCTGGGGTTTAATTTGTGCTAAAACACTGGAGGGTATCGCACGCCAACCTGAAATGCGCCCTCAATTGATGACAAATATGTTTATCTTTGCTGGGTTGATGGAGTCTTTTCCTTTCATTATCTTAGCATTCGCAATGTGGTTTTTATTCGCTAATCCATTTGTTGGTGCGATGCAATCCGCCATTGCTGGACTATAAATATAAAGCGCTGTTTGTCGCTTAGTTTCTGATTTTATGACTTTCTATTAAAGAAGGTGCAATAAAATTAGTTGGAATAACATAGTTTAGTAATGAGGTGAAAACGTGAGTATTACAATCACATTGATAGCACAGGTGCTTGCCTTTACGATCCTGATCTGGCTCGTGAATAAGCATTTGTGGGGGCCTCTTTCTGCCGTACTTGAAGCACGTCAAAAAAAGATTGCAGATGGTTTAGCTGCATCTGAGAAGGGGCTTCAGGAGCAAGAGCAAGCTGCAATACGCGCTCAGGAAGTTGTAGATGAAGCGAAAAAGAAAGCTACAGATATTATCGCTCAAGCTCAAGCTCGAAGCTCTCAAGTAATTGAAGAGTCTAAAGGCAAGGCAACCGAAGAAGCAGGGCAGATAATTGCTGGTGCTCAAGCTGAAATAGATCAAGAAATTAATCGTGCTAAAGATGGGCTGCGCAAGCAGGTTTCAGATTTAGCGATTGCTGGTGCGAGTAAAATTGTTGGCAAAGAGATTGATGCAAACGCACATAAAAAGGCGTTGAAAGATCTTATCGCACAAATATAAGGGGGCACTATGTCTGAATTGACAACGGCTGCCCGTCCTTATGCTCGTGCAGTGTTTGAAATGGCAAAAGAAACCGATACTCTGACTACTTGGTCAGAATCGCTTTCTTTTATGGGTGCTATTGCTGCTAATGCAGATGTTGTTGCATTATTGGAAATGCCCAAAATGGCTAAGCAAACAGGTGCAGATGCATTCATCAAGTTATGTGATGGCAAACTTGATGATAAGGCAATAAACCTAGTCAAAACATTGGCTGATAATAATCGCATTAAGCTTTTCCCTGAAATAAGTACTTTGTTTGAAGTCTTAAAGGATGAAGCAGAAGGTCGTATTGAAGCGATTGTCAGAACGGCAAATAAATTGACAAAGGCTGAGGAAAAGTCGATAGCGACGGCTCTAAAGAAACGCCTTGGACGTGAAGTGAAGCTTAAGGTCAGTATTGATAAAGCGCTCTTAGGGGGTGCCATTATTAAAGCTGGTGACTTAGTAATAGATGGTTCGATTCAAGGTCGTCTGAAAAAGCTGACAACAGCAATGGCTGGTTAGCCCTTGTTTGACCTTGGATTAAGAAAGAGGATAGGTAAATGCAACTTAACCCGACTGAAATCAGTGATCTGATCAAGAAGCGTATTGATAGCTTCGAGACTGACGCTGAAGCACGCACAGAGGGTACCATTGTTTCGATAATGGACGGTATTGTGCGTATTCATGGTTTATCCGATGTGATGTCAGGAGAGATGATTGAATTCTCTAATGGCGCATATGGATTGGCTTTGAACTTAGAACGTGATTCTGTTGGTGCGGTAGTCTTGGGTGACTACAAGGGCATCACAGAAGGCGATGTGGCAAAATGTACAGGTCGTATCTTGGATGTTCCTATAGGTCCTGAATTATTAGGGCGTGTGGTCGATTCATTGGGTGCGCCAATTGATGGAAAAGGCCCTGTTGAGTGTCAAAAAATGGGGGCTATTGAGCGCGGAGCGCCTGGTGTTATCGATCGTAAATCGGTTGATGAGCCAATGGAAACAGGTATTAAGGCGCTTGACTCAATGGTGCCTGTCGGACGCGGTCAACGTGAATTAATTATCGGAGACCGCCAAACGGGTAAAACAGCAGTTGCAATTGATGCCATTATTAACCAAAAAGGCAAAGACGTAAAATGTATTTATGTCGCCATTGGTCAAAAGGCTTCTTCGGTAGCGGCTGTTGTGCGTAAGCTCGAAGAGCATGGCGCGATGGATTACACCATAGTAGTGGCTGCAAATGCTTCTGATCCTGCGTCAATGCAATATCTTGCGCCTTATGCAGGCTGTGCAATGGGTGAATATTTTCGCGATCGTGGTGAAGATGCACTTATTATCTATGATGACCTAACCAAGCAAGCATGGGCGTATCGCCAAGTATCGCTCCTATTACGCCGTCCTCCAGGGCGTGAAGCGTATCCAGGTGATGTATTCTTCTTGCATTCACGTTTATTAGAGCGTTCTGCACGCGTTAATGCAGATTACGTTGAGCGTATGACGAATGGCGAAGTAAAGGGTAAGACAGGCTCTCTAACGGCCTATCCAATTATCGAAACACAAGAAGGGGATGTATCAGCATTCGTTGCAACCAACGTTATTTCAATTACTGATGGTCAAATTTTCTTAGATACCGATTTATTTAACTCAGGTAATCGTCCAGCGATTGATG
>DRMS01000477.1 GCA_011322515.1 Leucothrix mucor | reverse complement strand
GTGCCGATAAGCCATCCAATATTTCAAAATTCTCTCAGTCATTAGGCAGAAAGTATGTTCCTTATTTTAATCATAAGTATGGAAAAAGTGGTACGCTTTGGGAAGGGCGTTTTAAGGCGAGTAGTATTGATAGTGAATATTACTTGCTAGCTTGTTATCGTTATATTGAGATGAATCCTGTGCGAGCTGGAATGGTGTCTGATGGTAAGGATTATTTATGGTCTAGTCATCTTGCTAATGCCTATGGAGCGCGGGATGAATTGCTTTCAGCGCACTCATTGTATTTACGTTTAGGGGCTACGAAAAAAGCGAGGCAAATGAATTACCGAGACTTATTCAGTGAGGAGATAGGTTCTGATTTGCTTTCTGAAATACGTCATTCCACTCAGACAGGAACGCCACTGGGTAATAAAAAATTCAGAGATAAAATAGAGGCGTTATTACAAGTGAAAGTTGGATATTCTAGGCGAGGGCGACCAAGGAAAATTAACAAGGAGTGTTAAAATGCAAGTCATCCCCCTTAAATCAGGTGTGATGTTTACATAGTTCTTTAGGCAGTTCCAAGCAACAATTCTACCCATCTTACTTGCCCTTTTGCCCCTGTTTGAATCATCTCAATCGTCGTTTAGAACGACTATGTGCTTCTTGAGATGCTCCAATCAGAAACAAAAAACAGCACAATTTATGGGTAGATTTATTACTTGAAACTTCCTAAAGGCTCACTTCCATAAAAGAGATGAGTTAAATGACAATAATTAAACAAGAAGACCTAATTAGCAGTGTTGCTGATGCATTACAGGCTATCTCCTATTACCATTCAAAAGACTTTATTCAGGCAATGACAAGCGCATGGGAAAAGGAGCAATCCCCTGCTGCAAAAGATGCGATGACACAAATTTTGGTTAACTCAAGAATGAGCGCAGAGGGACATCGTCCCTTGTGTCAGGATACGGGCATAGTGGTTGTGTTTCTAAAAATCGGTATGCAAGTACAGTGGGATGCGGAACTGAGTGTTGATGAGATGATTAATGAAGGGGTGCGCCAAGCCTATCAGTTTGGTGATAATGTATTACGTGCCTCTATATTGAAAGACCCTGCGGGAAATCGTACTAATACAGGGGATAATACGCCTGCGGTTATCCATGTGGAGATGGTTAGAGGCGATAAGCTTGAAGTGCAAATAGCGGCTAAAGGGGGGGGGTCTGAAAATAAAGCCAAACTGGTGATGCTGAATCCGAGTGATGATTTGGTTGAGTGGGTTGTTAAAACGGTACCGACGATGGGGGCTGGTTGGTGTCCGCCTGGCGTTTTGGGGATTGGTATTGGTGGTACAGCAGAAAAAGCGGCGTTGCTGGCGAAGCAATCATTAATGGAGCCTATTGATATTCAGGAGCTACGCCAGCGTGGTGCTAGTAATCGCCTAGAAGAGCTACGTTTGGAAATCATGGAAAAGGTGAATGATCTTGGTATTGGTGCGCAGGGCTTAGGTGGTTTGACGACACTTTTAGATGTGAAAATAAAAGATTATCCAACCCATGCTGCATCTTTGCCCGTGTGTATGATTCCTAACTGCGCGGCTACACGGCATACACATTTTACCCTTGATGGCTCAGGGGCTACTCTGCAAACACCACCTGATTTAAAGGATTGGCCTGATATTAGTTATCAGGCGGGTGAGCAAGCGTTGCGCGTTAATCTGGATACCTTAACACAAGGCAAAATGGAGCAATGGCAACCAGGTGATGTGTTATTGTTATCAGGAAAAATAGTAACAGGACGGGATGCAGCACATAAGCGTCTGATTGATTTATTGGATAAGGGTCAGCCTTTGCCTGTTGATCTTAAAGGGCGCTTTATTTATTACGTTGGCCCTGTTGATCCTGTGGATGATGAAGTGGTGGGACCCGCAGGACCAACTACGGCGACACGAATGGATAAATTCACCCCGAAAATCTTAGAACAGACAGGGCTAATGGGGATGATTGGAAAAGCAGAGCGAGGAGAGCTAGCGATTGATGCCATTAAAAAACATAAAAGTAGTTATTTAATGGCCGTTGGTGGTGCAGCCTACTTGGTCTCAAAAGCGATTATTGGATCGAAGGTGCTTGCCTTCCCTGATCTTGGTATGGAGGCTATTTATGAATTTGAAATTAATGATATGCCCGTTACGGTTGCCGTTGATACTAAAGGCATTTCTGCGCATCAGATAGGGCCGCAAAAATGGCAAAAAATCATTTGGGAAAATAATATGAAAAATCTGTAATAATCTTAAATTATACCTTGCTGGAAGATAGCAATAATGAGGTATAGAATGTTTGTCCATAGGAAGGCGATGAATGGGCTTCCTTGCTTAGCAAATTAAAATAATGAACTCTAGGGATTAATATGAAAAAAATACTAACTGGTCTTGCGTTAGCAACAACATTACCTGCTTATGCTGATAGGGCTCCACAAGCTCCAGCTCAGGCACCTCAACAGATGCAAATGCCAACGATGCAAACACCGCAAATGCCTGTGCCTAATATGAATAGACCTCAATATCATGGTAATAATGGCTCAAATTGGGGTATGCCTACGATGGGAAGTGGCAATGGTTCAAATTGGGGTATGCCCTCTATGGGGAGTGGTAAAGGCACAAGCTGGAATATGCCCACTATGGGGAACGGTAAAGGCACAACAATGTCGATGCCCAATATGAACTGGAGAAATGGCGTTGGTAATGGTTCAAATTGGGGTATGCCTACTATGGGAAATGGTAAAGGCACAAGTTGGAATATGCCCACTATGGGGAACGGTAAAGGCACAGCAATGTCGATGCCTAATATGAACTGGAGAAATGGCGTTGGTAATGGTTCAAATTGGGGTATGCCTACTATGCCTACTATGGGTAATGGCAATGGCTCAAATTGGAATATGCCCAATATGAACTGGGGAAATAACAATAATCCATACAATCGTGGCACTGCAATGTTGATGCCGACTTGGGGCAATAATTCAGGTAATTGGAATAGACCCACTATGGGATATGCGCCAATGTATATGGCAGTGCCATTTGCTCCTCAAGCGCCTATGATGCGACCACCACAAGCTCGAAGAATGATGCCACCAGCACAACCAATGGTTTCTCCTTATCAGACGGGAGCTGTAGCACGACAAGCTCCTAATGTGCAGCAACAAACAGCAGCGCCAGCGCCTACTGTTGCGAAGGTGAAGACACTCTCTGCCTCTGATATTGTTAAGCAGAAAATAGAAGAGATGCAGAAGCTGAATCAGACCATTTCTAATAAACTGCTTGGGGTAGAGCAGCAAAAAGCTAACAAAGAAGAAACTAAAGATAAAGTTGAAAAAAAGGCAGGTTCACCTGTTGTAGCACAGCAAAAAGCGGCAGAAGCAACACCTGAAAAACCTGCAGAAAAAGAGCAATCTGCAACGGATGCTGTCAAGCAAAAAATAGAGCAAATGAAAGATTTGACGGCTGATATTGCAAAGAAAATGACAAGTAGGGATAAGGAGGAGGTAAAAGTTGAAGTTCCTGTCGCGGCTCAACTCAGTAATAAGTAGTTTTAATGATATATAAACTACGGATACACAGAATACGAATACAGGGAAGATATTATTTTCCCATGTACTCTGTGTATTTCTTGGTTTATATTTTTTAAAGCTAAAAACATAAGGAACGTGTACGGAATAACTTCCCCCAAGTTCAAACGCATAATTTTTTATTTCAGCTTGGATAAACTGGCTACCAGTTTAAGGCGGGACAGTTCATGTTTCTGCTATTCATCCGCACCCTTCGACAAGCTCAGGAAGCGGTGTCCTGAGTCTACCGAAGGGCTAGTTCCCTGAGCTTGTCGAAGGGGGCGGATTGTTTGCTATGACTTTACTTGTCCCACCTTAAGTTGGTAGCTGACAAGTTAGAATCGGGAGGTTATTTCGTGCTTGCTCCTTAATAATAAGTCATTACTTAGTCAGTACTAGCCCATCTTTTTTGCAGTGTTGCAAAAGCCCCTTCTCTTGTGGCTTATTCACAACCTAAAATTATCTAAAACCCTCTCTATATGTTATAATTACGCGCCTAAAATACATTAAATCAGCGTGATAAAACTATGGCAGAATTTGTAGGGGAAATAACCCCAATTAATCTTGAAGATGAGATGCGTAAATCCTATTTGGAATACGCAATGAGTGTAATCGTCGGACGTGCATTACCTGATGTTCGAGATGGTCTCAAACCCGTTCATCGTCGCGTTTTATTTGCAATGAGCGACTTGGGGAATGATTGGAATAAACCCTATAAAAAATCGGCACGTATCGTCGGTGATGTCATCGGTAAATACCATCCGCATGGTGATACAGCCGTTTACGACACGATGGTTCGCATGGCACAGCCTTTTTCATTGCGCTATATGCTAATTGATGGTCAAGGTAACTTCGGTTCGGTTGATGGTGACTCGCCTGCTGCGATGCGTTATACCGAAGTTAGAATGTCTAAAATCGCCCACCATCTTCAAGCAGATATTCAAAAAGATACGGTTGACTTTATCGACAACTACGACGGTTCGGAGTCAGAACCTTCTGTTTTCCCCACACGTTTACCTAATTTGCTTATTAATGGCTCGTCAGGAATTGCAGTGGGTATGGCGACCAATATCCCCCCTCATAATCTAACTGAAGTCGTGAATGCCTGTATTGCGCTAATTGATGATGATTCGTTAGATATTTCTGATTTAATGGAATATCTTCCAGGACCTGATTTTCCCACCGCAGGCATTATTAATGGCGCTCAAGGAATCAAAAAAGCCTATCAAACAGGGCGCGGCAGTATAAAAGTTCGTGCAGTGGCTGAAATTGAAACCGATAAAAAAGGGCGTGAAAAAATAATTGTTAGCGAATTGCCTTATCAAGTGAATAAATTGCGCTTGATAGAAAAAATTGCCCAATTAGTCAAAGAAAAGAAAATAGAAGGCATTTCAGCTCTACGCGATGAGTCCGATAAAGACGGCATGCGCATGGTGGTTGAAGTCAAACGGGGCGAATCGGGTGAAGTGGTTTTAAATAACCTCTATAAACAGACACAAATGCAGTCTTCCTTTGGCATTAATATGATCGCTATTGATCACGGTCAGCCAAAACTACTCAACCTAAAACAAATTATTGAAGCCTTTTTACGTCATCGTCGTGAAGTGGTTACTCGCAGAACCATCTTTTTATTACGTAAAGCCAGAGCGAGAGCGCATATATTAGAAGGCTTAGCCGTTGCGCTGGGCAGTATTGATGAAGTGATTGCGTTGGTTAAAACGTCAGCAAATCCTACTGAAGCGCGTGAAAAATTATTAGCGCGCGCATGGAATGCAGAGATTGTCTTAGAAATGCTACAAAGCGGTGATGCAGATACCGCTAAACCAGAAGATTTATCCAGCCATTATGGTTTGAAAGATGATGGCTATTGGCTATCAGATATTCAGGTCAAAGCCATTCTGGATATGCAATTGCATCGCCTAACGGGGTTAGAAAAAGATAAGATACTGAATGAATATCGAGAGATTTTAGGTCAAATTATTGATTTGCTGGATATTTTAAGTCGTCCAGAGCGTTTAATGCAGGTGATTCGTGATGAACTCTTAGAGATCATTGAGCTATTTGGTGATGAACGCCGCACGGTGATTAATGTTATTGGCGAAGATTTAGTTGATATAGATCTGATCCCAGAAGAAGATGTGGTGGTGACGCTATCACATGCAGGTTATGTCAAAGCGCAGTTATTGGACACCTATACAGCCCAACATCGTGGCGGGCGAGGTAAGACCGCGACTAAAATGAAAGATGAAGATTTTGTCGAAAAACTCTTTGTCGCCAGTACCCACGATACGCTGTTGTGTTTCTCAAGTCGGGGTTATTTATACTGGTTGCAGGTCTACCAAATCCCGATGGGAAGCCGTACTGCGCGTGGTCGCCCCTTTGTGAATTTACTGCCGCTCCAAGAGGGTGAAAGTATTCAGGCAGTGTTGCCTATTCGTGAATATGAAGATGATAAATTTATCTTTATGGCAACACAAAATGGCACCGTGAAGAAAACAGCGCTTAAAGCATTCTCTAAACAACGCGCTAATGGTCTGATTGCGATTAAGCTAAAAGATAATAATGAGTTAGTTGATGTTGCGATAACTAATGGTGATGATGAAGTAATGATGTTTACCTCTGCGGGTAAAGCAATCCACTTCCATGAAAAAGATGTGCGGACGATGGGGCGTACTGCCGCAGGTGTACGTGGTATAAAAGTCAATAAAGACACTAAGGTTAATGCACTGATTATCGTTGGCGAAGGCAAAGTACTCATGGCAACAGAAAATGGCTTTGGAAAGCGTACCGATATTGACCAGTTCTCACTACAAAAACGTGGCGGCATGGGGGTGATAGCGATCCAAACCTCTGACCGCAATGGTCAAGCAATTGGAGCGGTGAGAGTGACCCGTGATGATGAAATTATGCTAATCACCAGTGGAGGCATATTAGTCAGAACCCCTGTAGAAAATATCTCTGTCAGTAGCCGTAATACCCAAGGCGTCACCTTAATTAAACTGGGCAAAGGCGAGTCACTAGTGCAAGTTGCCCCTATTGAAAATATGGTAGGCGATGATGTTGTTGATGGTGACGAAGAGAGCGATGATGATAATCCTGACGTGCAAGATGATCGCGAAGAGTAATTATTAAAAATCATAAACTACGGAATACATGGAAGTTTAATTCTAATTTCCGTGTATTCCGTAGTTTGTTTTTTGAGTGCTTTATTTAAGCAGCAACTTCCGTCATAACAGGATGCTGAACTCCCTTGCGCTCTTCATCAAAGCGTCGATAACTACCTTCAGAGTTAGAACCTGTCAATTGAAAGGATGATTTAATTTTTCCATTCTTTTGTAAATTATTGAAAAACAAATAAGCCTCATTGACATCATCCGTTGCGCTGTAACGGCAAAGATCGACTACATGAATAGTGTTGTCATACAAATAGCCTTTTTTATCAAGATCTGTAATGGCATCTAAAATACGTTTTTCTTGATACGCTTTGTATACATTGACTATCAAAATAACGATCGCTAAAACAATGAATAACGCTAATACAATTATAATTTCCATAATATTCCCCTTTTCTTTCTTAATTTTTGACTACCAGTTTAAGGCGGGACAGTTAATGTTTCTGCTATTTACCCGCAGTCTTCGACAAGCTCAGGAAGCGCTGTCCTGAGTTTACGGAAGGGCTAAGGAACGTGTAGGAAACAACGTTCCGATCTCTAACTTGCCTTTTTATCCCAGCTTGGATGATCTCATTCGTTGCGTAGAGTAACTATGCGCCTCATGAGTTCATCCAATCTGAAATAAAAATTCTGCGTTAGAACTTCGGGAAGTTATTCCCTGCAGGTTCCTAAGTTCCCTGAGCTTGTCGAAGGGTGCGGGTTGTTTGCTATGACGTTACTTGTCCCGCCTTAAGTTGGTAGCCTAATTCTTAGAACAGTAACGTTTAGTTAAGGTTCCTTGTAACGATGTAATAATTATTTTCTTTATTTGGTATAAGCACAATATATCACTATGGCTATGTATTAATCAATAAGTAGTGCTGATTAAATAGAATAGTAAATTTAATTGGTTAGTATAAGGAAGTTCCAAGCAATGATTCTACCCATCTTACTTGCCATTTTGGGCTACCAATTTAAGCTGGGACAGTTCATGTTTCTGCTATTCACCCGCACCCTTCGACAAGCTCAGGAAGCGGTGTCCTGAGTTTATCGAAGGGCTAAGTTCCCTGAGCTTGTCGAAGGGTGCGGGTTATTTACCATGACGTTACTTGTCCTGTCTTAAGTTGGTAGCCAATATGTATGCGAAAAACTATATTTTAGTTTTTTCTTTGGGTGCTTGGTGTCTTTACGAGAAGAGTATTATTTTTTCTATTTTTTCAATCATCTAACATATCTTGTAAATTAGAAATATAAGACTGCGCGGTTTCCTGCATTTCCTTATGTGATGTCACTTTACGATTTGCCCATTCAATATGTTCCTCAGGGAGTTCTTCTAAGAAGCGACTAGGCTCACAGGTGATGCTTTCTCCGTAGCGTCTGCGGGTTTTAGTAAAGCTTATTGTTAATTGTTTTTTAGCACGGGTAATGCCAACATACATTAGGCGACGTTCTTCTTCTAATCCATTTTCATCGTCCATGCTATTGGCGTGTGGCAGGATTTCTTCTTCAACACCGACCATAAAGACATAAGGGAATTCTAGCCCCTTTGCCGTATGTAGGGTCATTAAGGTGACATCATTTTGATCTTTCTCATCTTCCTTATTGCGTTCTAAAATATCCATTAATGCCATATGTGAGACAATATCGGAGAGGGTTTCTTTGCCATCGCCATCATCATAAAGTCGTTTTACCCAATCGACAATTTCATACACATTTTGCATGCGTCGTTCTGCCATTTTAGGTGATGAACT
>DRMS01000476.1 GCA_011322515.1 Leucothrix mucor | reverse complement strand
TAAAGGTGAAACATTTTGTCTAGTCGGTGAGTCAGGCAGTGGTAAATCAATCTGTGCCTTATCCATTATGCAGCTCTTACCCGCAGGTATCTCCTCGCATCCAAGCGGTGAAGTAATATTCAACTGGCGCAAGGATAATAATTTCTATGAAGAAATTAACACCCTAACATTAGAGGAAGAAGATTTAAGACAAATTCGTGGCGCACGTATTGCGATGATCTTCCAAGAGCCAATGACTTCGCTAAATCCTGTTTTCACAATTGGCGAACAAATAATAGAAGCACTGCAACTGCACCATCCTAATATGTCCGATGCAGAGGCAAAACAACAAGCCATTGAAGCAATGCAGCAAGTCCAGTTACCGCAAGCAAGCACTCGTTTTGATAACTATCCACACCAACTGTCAGGTGGTCAACGTCAGCGTGTGATGATTGCAATGGCATTAGCCTGTAAGCCTGATTTATTAATTGCCGATGAGCCAACCACTGCGCTAGATGTTACCGTACAAGCTGAAATACTGCGCCTAATGCGGGATTTGCAACAACAAAAGGGGATGGCAATTTTGTTTATCACCCACGATTTTGGTGTCGTCGCACAAATGGCGCATCAGGTTGGTGTTATGAAACAAGGCAAGCTGGTTGAAGTAGGGCAGTGCAAAGAGCTATTGAGCAATCCGCAACATGCCTATAGCAAAAAGCTACTTGCGGCAGTACCAGAGAATCTAAGTAAACCTGTAAAAACAAATGTAGAAGAATTAAAAAAACAACCTGCGCTGGTGGAAATAAAAAATCTAAAGGTCTGGTTTCCCATTCGTAAAGGCTTGTTAAAACGCGTGGTTGATCATGTGCGTGCCGTTGATAATGTCGATTTAAATATCAAAAAAGGCTCGATAATGGCGCTGGTAGGTGAATCAGGCTGTGGAAAAACGACTTTAGGACGAGCGATTTTACAGTTAGAACAGCCCACTTCGGGCAGTGTCAAAATAAAAGGCAAAGAGCTCGTAGGACTAAGCCCCAAAGAGCTGCGTCCATTACGCCCACAAATGCAAATAGCCTTTCAAGACCCGCAATCCTCATTAAACCCACGCTTGCAAATAATCACCACACTAACCGAACCCATGTCCGTACACGGCATTGGTGAAAACCATGAAGACAGAATCGAACGAGCCGCTAAAATCCTCGAACAAGTGCAATTAGAACGTGATTTTCTCTGGCGTTATCCACATGAATTCTCAGGCGGTCAGCGCCAGCGCATAGGATTAGCACGAGCGTTGGTCTTAAACCCTGAATTTATAGTCTGTGATGAAATCACCAGCGCATTAGACGTTTCCGTACAGGCAGAAATCCTGCAATTATTATTAGCAATACGCAAACAGCAAGACCTGACATTATTATTTATTACTCATAATATCGCTGTAGTGGAATATTTGAGTGATGAAACAGTGGTAATGAAGGCAGGTAAAATTGTTGAGCAAGGTTTAACAAATGAGGTCTGTGGTAATCCACAACAAGCTTATACGCAGAAATTATTAGCCGCTGTGCCACGATTAGTTTTATGACTTTAATATTTAAGGCTCTTCTGGAATTTTTGTGGGCTACTAACTTAAGGAACGTGGACGAAACAATGTCCCGATCTCTAACTTGCTTTTTTATCCCAGCTTGGATGATCTCATTCGTTGCGTAGAGTGACTATGCGCCTCATGAGTTCATCCAATCTGAAATAAAAATTCTGTGTTAGAACTTCGGGAAGTTATTCCGTACACGTTCCTAAGGAAGTTCCAAGTAATGAATTTACCTAGCGCTGATTTTTTGTTCCTGATTGAATCATCTCAATCATTGCGTAGCCCTGCTATACACCTCTTGAGATAAACCAATTAGAAGAAATATTTCTACGCAATATAGGTAGATTTGTTACTTTAAATTTCTTAAGACGGGACAGTTTGTTAATTCATAGTGTTAAATTAAGAAGATGAATTTCCGACCATCTAGCCGCTTTCTGCCTTTCTTTCATGTATCATTTGTCTCAAATTATAGAAAATGAGGTTCAGCATGGAATTTAAACTTGGAGAGCTTTTTAGTGGTCCTGGCGGCATAGGCTATGCCGCTAAAGAAGCAAGCATTATCTCAAGCACAAATGAAGAATTTACAATAAAACATGTTTGGGCAACAGACTATGATAGAGATACTTGTGATACCTATGAAAGAAATATTTGCGATAAAGAAAAAGCTAGTGTTATTTGCAAAGATATACGCAAGTTGAATTTTAAAAAGTTACAGGAAATATCAAATATTGATGGACTTGCTTTTGGTTTTCCTTGTAACGACTTTAGTATGGTTGGTGAGAAAAAAGGTATAAATGGAATATTTGGTCCTCTATATAGTTACGGCGTTAAAGCTTTAAGGCAATTTAAACCTAAATGGTTTTTGGCTGAAAATGTTGGAGGTTTACGAAACTCTAACGAAGGAAATGCGTTTAAAACAATACTTAAAGAGCTAGAAGACTCAGGTTATACGATAACACCTCATCTCTATAAATTTGAAGAATATGGAGTACCACAAGCACGCCATAGAATCATTATTATTGGTATACGAAATGATCAGAATGTAACATTTAAAGTGCCTTCTCCGAAACCTTTTGAAAATATTGACACCACGTCAAAAACAGCTTTAGAAATACCCCCTATCTCTGAAGATGCCAGTAACAATGAACTAACACGTCATGCGCCTCAAGTTGTAGAAAGGCTGAAACATATAAAAGCGGGAGAAAATGCATTTAATGCAAATTTACCTAAAGAGCTTGAGTTAAACGTAAAAGGTGCAAAAATAAGCCAAATATATAAACGGCTACATCCAGAAAAACCATCTTATACTGTTACGGGTAGTGGAGGGGGAGGCACACATGTATATCACTGGGCTGAAAATAGAGCACTAACTAACAGAGAGAGAGCAAGGCTACAAACCTTTCCAGATAACTTTGTTTTTTGTGGATCTAAAGAAAGTGTTAGAAAACAAATAGGTATGGCAGTACCATCAAAAGGTGTGAAAGTGATATTTGAAGCAGTACTTAATACTTTTGCTCATGTTGATTATGAGTCTATAGATAATAATATAAAATTGGAATACCAAGATGAGCCATGCCTTGCTATCAAGTGATCTTTTTTCAAAAGTACTATTAAAGCCTGCAAAAGATGGCGCCGATGAGTTATATATTATATCTGGCTATGCTTCTGCTGTAATGGCTTCTTACCATTTAGAGCAACTAAAAAAGAATCGAATCAATGCAAAAATACACCTAATAATAGGCATGACAAGCAGAGATGGATTATCTCTGACAAATCACCAGACATTTAAAAAATTAATGGAAAGTGAGTATCCTGATAATTTCATATGCAGTTATCTGGCAGAATATCCACCAGTGCATTCAAAGCTATATTCTTGGCTCAGTAATAACAATCCTATTGATGCTTATACAGGTTCTGCTAACTACTCTCAACAGGCATTTGTTCTGAAATCTCAGCGAGAGATTGCAAGCAAATGTGATCCAAATAGTGCATATGAATATTATAAGTCACTCATTAGTGAATCAATATATTGCACACATCAAGAAGTTGAAGAACATATTGCATTCTATAACAGTCAAAAAGCGACCCTATCAAATAGAGATATTATTGAAGAGGAAAA
Organism: Leucothrix mucor; assembly: GCA_011322515.1. Lineage (GTDB taxonomy): Bacteria > Pseudomonadota > Gammaproteobacteria > Thiotrichales > Thiotrichaceae > JAGLBW01. The sequence goes on along the minus strand of DRMS01000476.1, from coordinate 5,156 downwards.
TGCAGACTATGAAGCTCCAATTGGTTTAGAAAAACAAACTGTCTCCCTGTTGCAATCAAATGGCGAAATTCATAAATCCAGCGGTTTAAATTGGGGACAAAGAGAAGGCAGAGAGCCAAACCAAGCATATATTGCGTTACAGTCAGAAATATGGAGATCAGATTTTTTTCCTCCAATAGGGCAACATTTCACAGTAAGAACAGATGATAAAAAAATATTAGTTTTTACCCGAGCACAACAAAATGGAAAAGCATTACATACCCCTTCAAATAATAGTTTAATGGGCGAGTATTTTAGAAATAGATTAGGTCTTTCAAACGGTGATTTTGTTAAAAAAGAGGATATTACACATTACGGAAGAACAACCGTTGATTTTTATAAAATTGATGAAGAGCAATATCAAATGGATTTTTCTGTATAAAGATATCTCGCAAAGATGCAGATAACTGTTTTTTGTAGCCAAGGGGGCATAATAGCAATCTCATTTTAAATTGATAGCTATAGCAAGGCTACCAGTTTAAGGCGGGACAGTTAATGTTTCTGCCTATTCACCCGCACCCTTCGACAAGCTCAGGAAGCTAGTTCCCTGAGCTTGTCAAAGGGTGCGGGTTGTTTGCTATGACTTTACTTGTCCCGCCTTAAGTTGGTAGCCACATCTTCTTTAAAAAGTGTATCCCACATCCCATCAACGCGTTTTTTGACATCCTCATCCATTACAATCGGCACGCCCCATTCGCGGGTGGTTTCGCCTTCCCATTTATTGGTGGCATCAAAGCCCATTTTAGAGCCTAAGCCTGATACGGGTGAGGCAAAGTCTAGGTAATCAATCGGGGTGTTTTCTATAATGGTGGTGTCTCTGGCGGGATCCATGCGGGTGGTCATTGCCCAGATTACGTCTTGCCAGTTACGCGCGTTAACATCATCATCAACGACGATAACGAATTTTGTATACATAAATTGACGTAAAAACGACCATACTCCAAGCATCACGCGCTTCGCATGTCCTGAATACTGTTTTTTCATACTCACCACTGCCATGCGATAGGAGCAACCTTCAGGGGGTAAGTAGAAATCAACTATTTCGGGGAATTGCTTTTGCAGTATGGGAATAAAAACTTCATTTAATGCCACGCCTAAAATGGCAGGTTCATCAGGTGGACGACCTGTGTAGGTGCTGTGATAAAGCGGGTCTTTGCGATGGGTTATGCGCTCAATGGTGAAAACGGGGAATTCATCGACTTCATTATAATAGCCTGTGTGATCGCCATAAGGTCCTTCGGGAGCCATATCGTCAGGGTAAATATAACCTTCTAAAATAAATTCACCTGAGGCGGGGACTTGCAAATCAATCATTTTATCAATGCAATTTACGACTTCAGAGCGTGAACCGCGCAATAATCCTGCAAAGGCATATTCTGATAAGGAGTCTGGAATAGGGGTGACAGCGGCTAAAATAGTAGCGGGATCAGCACCTAATGCAACTGCGATAGGAAAAGGTTCATTAGGATGTTGTTGTTGCCATTCTTTAAAATCTAATGCACCACCGCGATGTGATAGCCAGCGCATAATAACACGGTTTTTGCCAATGACTTGCTGGCGATAAATACCAATATTCTGACGCTTTTGATGCGGTCCTTTGGTAACCACTAATCCCCATGTAATCAGCGGTGCAACATCACCAGGCCAACAGGTTTGAATGGGAATTTTAGCTAAATCAACATCCTCTTTTTCGATAATGACTTGCTGACAGGCCGCACGCTTCACTTTTTTTGGCGCCATATCTAGCACTTTGCGAAACACAGGTAGGGCGTTCCATGCATCTTTCATCCCTTTCGGTGGTTCGGGCTGTTTTAGCATCGCTAATAAACGACCGACTTCGCGTAATGCTTCTACCGAATCCTCCCCCATTCCCATTGCAACCCGTTTAGGGGTACCAAATAGATTGGCTAATACGGGAGTGGAATAACCTTTAGGGTTTTCAAATAAGAGCGCAGGTCCTTCTGCACGCAATACACGGTCGCAAATTTCCGTCATTTCTAAATTAGGATCAACTTCTATGCTGATACGTTTTAGCTCACCCTGTTTTTCCAACTGGGCAATAAAATCACGCAGGTCTTTATATTTCATATTTTATCTTCAAATTCGCCATACAACGTCAATGCATGATCACTAATTTCAAAACCATGCGCTTTGGCAATTTCACGTTGTCGTTGCTCAATAATTTCATCATGAAACTCAACAATTTTACCTGTGCGTAGACACACCATATGATCATGATGCTCGCTATTATTAAGTTCAAAAATAGCCTGTCCACTTGCAAAATTATGCCGAATGACTAAACCTGCTGCTTCAAATTGAGTCAGTACACGGTATACCGTTGCTAAAGCAATCGCACCTTCATCTTCTTCTGTGAGTACGTTATAAATATCCTCAGCGCCCATATGACGGTCGTTAGCCGTTTCCAGAATCTTTAGAATCTTGGTGCGCGGCAGTGTTATTTTTAGCCCTGCTTTTTTTATATCATCTTTATTCATAAGCGGTTATCTACGTTAGCAGTCAAATTATGAGCTTAATTCCAAGGCATCATGCGATCATGCGCATGGGCTTTGACAGATGGTGGGTATCATGCGCCATTGCCAACATTATGAAATCATGCATTCCTATTGCATTGATTGAAGGAACTCTTGTTGGTTAGGAACGTGCGTGGAGTAACTTCCCGAAGTTCTAACGTAGAATTTTTATTTCAGATTGGATGAACTCATGAGGCGCATAGTTACTCTACGCAACGAATGAGATCATCCAAGCTGGGATAAAAAGGCAAGTTAGAGATCGGGAAGTTGTTTCGTGCACGTTCCTTAAATACCAAGCATAGTGGATTCTTAGCGGGTTTATTCTGATTATAGTAGCACAAAATCAATACATTCCATTTGATTCTCTCTTTACTTTGCAAGAACTCAAGATGAGGGCATCTGTAATGATCGTTATACCGTACATATCCAGCGAGATTTTCTTAATTTACTATAAAAAGGATCAATAATGAAAAACCTGTTTTCTATCATTCTCTTATCACTAGTTTCACTCACCGTCTTTGCAGGCTCCGCAGAAGATACGACAAAAAATGATGTGATTAAAAAAGTCAGTCCTTATAGTGTTGGCGAAACAATGGATAAATTTGAAGCCATTGTAAAAAAGAAAGGGTTTGATATTTTTGCGCGGATTGACCATAAAAAGAATGCACAAGGGGCTAAAATGGAGATGAATCCTGCACAAGTGCTTATTTTTGGTAATCCCAAAGGCGGTACGGTATTAATGAAGCAGGATATTAGTGTCGCACTTGATTTGCCATTACGTGTTGCGGTGTATAAAGATGCTGATGGTAAGGTAATTATTGCTTATCATAACCCTGTTGCTATGACCGCTGGATATAATTTAAAAGAGCATAAGGTGATTGCAAAAGTTACTAAAGGGTTGGATAAATTAACTTCTGTGGCGATTGCCAAAGAGTGAGAATTTGCTATAGATGTTCATTTATTAAATTTCATCTTAATGACTGAAAAGCTGAAGCTTTCACTCCTTTTATCAGGGAAGTATTTATCTGATAAGCTATAGAAGGATAAGGAAGTGATGCTTTAGCATTTGTCAAATGCCGATACCATTAGGTGAGGCGACTTTTCTTGACAGGTAAGTCATCGATCTCATCCGCTTCATTCAGCGGTATTGGAAGAGTGACGAGTCTGAAGGCTCACTTCTTTTTCAATTAAGCGGGAAATGTAAGAATAATTTAGGACGTTGTTTCGTGCTCGTTTCTTAGCTTCGATACTCGGCGTTAATAGTGACATATTCATGTGATAAATCAGATGTCCAGATACGTGCAGTTGCATCGCCTACATTCAGTGCGATACGAATGGTAATTTCTTCTTTATCCATTTCAGCTTGACCTTGCTCTTCGCTATAACTGGCTAATGGCTCACCTGTTTCTAGCAGTTGGGTTTCTCCCAACCAGAGTGAAATTTTACTCACATCAAGACCTTCAACCTGACTACGCCCAATCGCGGCCAATAAACGTCCCCAATTAGGATCACTGGCAAATAATGCGGTTTTTACCAGCGGAGAGCGTGCTACGGTATAAGCAATTTCACGCGCATAGTGTTTATCGGGGGCTGATTCTACTTCAATGGTGACAAACTTTGTGGCACCTTCTGCATCACGGATAATTGCTTGTGCTAATTGTTGGCAGACCATATTTATTGCTTGCTGAAAAAGTTCACGATTAGCCGCCGTGATTTCCACGCCTGATTGGGCGGATGCTAATAGCATAAGCGAATCATTGGTTGAAGTATCAGCATCAACCGTAATGGCATTAAAAGAGTCGGCAACGGCTTCATTTAATACCTGTTGTAATAATTTAGCCTCCACTTTTGCATCACAAGCAATAAAGGCAAGTAGTGTTGCCATATTAGGCTCTATCATGCCAGAGCCTTTGGCTATGCCTGTTATGGTGATTGTTTTGCCATCGATTTCGATTTGTTGGCTAACCCCTTTGGCAAGGGTATCGGTGGTCATAATACCTTGTGCTGCTAATAACCAGTTATCTTCTTTAAGTTGTTCAACAGCTTGGGGTAAATGTGTGGTAAAGGGGAGGGTGGGTAATTGCTCTCCGATAACGCCAGTAGAAAAAGGTAACACTTCTTCGGCGCTAATATTTCTCATTGCTGCTAAGATTGAACAAGTTTGTTTGGCATTATCTAAGCCTTTTTGTCCTGTTCCAGCATTGGCATTGCCCGCATTGATTAATAAATATCTTGGTGTATTGCAGGCTAAATGCTCTCTACAGACAATAACAGGCGCAGCGCAAAATTTATTTAAGGTAAAGACTCCCGCCGCAGTGCCGCCTTCGACCATTTCAATTAGCACTAGATCATTGCGATTTTTATAGCGTATATTGGCTTCAACAGCAGATAGGGAGATGCCTTTAACCGCTTGAAGCGAGGTGGGGGCTTGAAGATTAACAGGCATAATAGGAGGCTCCTTGTGTTTCACTTGTCTTTGAATTAGTCATCTTATTTTTCATAGCGGCTATCAATTTAATATAGGACAGTTGCTTGGCTGGAATTGTAGGTCGGGTTAGATTTTTTTGCTTGCAAAAAAACGTAACC
>DRMS01000475.1 GCA_011322515.1 Leucothrix mucor | reverse complement strand
AGCCGTTTCAACCGAACGAGGTTTAGTCGTTCCTATTGTGCGTGATACCAATACCTTAGGTCATGCCGACATTGAGAAGCAAATTCATGATTATGCCCACCGTGCGCGTAATAATCAGTTAGAGCTTAATGAGCTTACAGGTGGAACCTTCTCAATCACTAATGGTGGCGTCTTTGGCTCGATGTTATCCACGCCGATTATCAACCCACCACAAAGTGCAATTCTTGGTATGCATAAAATAGAAGATCGCCCTGTCGCAATTAATGGTGAAGTTGTGATAAGACCAATGATGTACTTAGCACTTTCTTATGATCATCGTTTAATAGACGGCAAAACAGCGGTGAGTTTTTTAGTGAAGATTAAGGAGTTGCTAGAAGATCCTGCTAGTTTGTTTTTGGAATTATAAATACGCCAAGAAAAGACAAGAAACCTCCTCTGCATACTTCGTGTCTTTGCGGGCTACCAACTTAAGGCGGGACAAGTAAAGTCATAGCAAACAACCCGCCCCCTTCGACAAGCTCAGGGAACTAGCCCTTCGGTAGATTCAGGACACCGCTTCCTGAGCTTGTCGAAGGGGGCGGGTGAGTAGGCAGAAACATTAACAGTCCCGCCTTAAACTGGTAGCCTCTTTGCGAGAGAACTATTTTTTGTCCTGCTTTAAATTACTTCACTAATAATTTCTCCGTCTTTAACTTTAATATTGAGCCGTTCCCCTGCCTTTACTTCAGAAGCAGAGCTAATAACATATTGCTTGCTTTCATCTCTCACAATAGCATAGCCACGTTCCAGAGTTTTCAATGGGCTAATCGCATCCAGTTTAGCTAATTGTAATGCTAAAGTAGATTTTTTATGATTAATCTTTGCTTTAATAGCATGTTGTAATAACGTAGTCATTTGTGCCAATTTTTGCTGTTTAGCCGTGATTAATTGATGCGGAGAATTTGCCTGCAATTGTTTAGCAAGTGACTCAGCCGCCCTAGATTTACTCATCAATAATTGTTGCATCTGTTGCTTTAAGCGTGTTTGCAATTCATCAAGGCGTTGTGATTGCTGTTGTAATGGGTAAGATGGTTTTTTCTGTTGTAGGCGTTTGGATAACCAGATAAATTTTTCATTCTTCTGCTTGAGTACTAATTGCATGACTCTATGCATTTTTTGCTCTAAATATTGTAGATTATCACGTAGCTGCGCACTATCTGGGCTTACTAACTCAGCCGCCGCAGAAGGTGTTGGCGCGCGTTTATCTGCAATAAAATCAGCAATGGTAAAATCTATTTCATGTCCAATACCAGAAACAACTGGGATAGCTGTTTCATGCAATGCCCTTGCTAAATTTTCGTCATTAAAAGCCGCTAAATCTTCAATAGAACCACCGCCTCTAGCGAGAATTAACACATCACAAGATTTATCCAGATTAGCTTGGCGCACTGCTGTTTCTAACGCAGAAGCCGCTTTAGCACCTTGCACCGCCGCTGGGTAAATCAACAGCGGAATCTGTGGGCAACGGCGCTTTAATACATTTAAAATATCGCGCAGTGCCGCACCTGTAGGCGATGAAATAATGCCTATTTGTTGTGGAAATTTAGGTATCTCTTTTTTAAAGAGTGCATCAAACCAACCTTTAGCTGCAAGCTTGGCTTTACGCTCCTCAAATTGTTTTTGCAATAAACCAGCACCCGCATCTTCCATATGCTCGGCAATAAGCTGAAACTCACCACGCGCCTCATAAAGCCCAACTCTGCCGCGTACTAATACGTTTAAACCATTTTCAGGCTTTACATCAATATGCATATTTCTATTTCTAAACATTGCACAGCGGATTTGTGCGTTAGAATCTTTTAGTGAGAAATAAAAATGCCCCGAAGCAGGACGTGAGAAATTGGATATTTCACCCTCAACCCAAAGCAAAGGAAAGCCCTGTTTGAGCAATAGGCTAACTTCAGCATTAAGTTCGGATACGTTTAGAATGGTGCGGTTTGTATTTTGCATTTAGGGAGTTTAGGCGATAACGTAGAAAAAAATATCTCCCAAAAACGCAGAGTACAGAGTACGCTAAGCCCCCCTTTGCGTACTCTGCGTCTTTACGAGAGATATGTTTTTCCGACTTTAAATTGGTAGAGACAGGTTCAGATATTATTAATATCCTCAGTCCTATCAATTCTTTTTAACAGCACTCTTCTTCGACTGACTATCAGCCTCAAGCATTTTAACAAGACGATCGGCTGTCATATAACCAGGAATTAGACGACCTGTTGAGGTAACGAGTGCAGGGGTGCCTGTCACACCGACTTCTTGCCCTAATTCATACTGCGCTTTGACAGGGTTTTCACACTTCTTTTCATCGAATGGCTTACGTTCTTTTGCAGTTGTCATTGCGGTTTGTTGTGCTTTACTGTCTCCTGCACACCAGACGCTGACCGCTTTATCATAAGATTTAGAGCCTATGCCTGCGCGTGGAAACATTAGGTATTCTACGGTAATACCTTTTTCATTTAGCGCAGGTACTTCGCGGTGTAATTTAGCGCAGTAAGGACAGTCAATATCAGTGAAAACCTTAACCACATGCTTTTCATCTTTGGCTTTAAAGACAATCGGGTCTTTTAGCTTAGTTTTCATAATGTCATTGCGCACGGAGCGTTTTGCAAGCTTTGACAGATTTTCACGCGTCCCCATATTAATCATATCACCAGCGATAAAGTATTTTCCATCCCTGCTAACATAGACCACTTCTGTACCATATAGAACCTGATAAATACCAGAAACAGGGCTTTCAGTTAGGGAGTCAGGAGTGCGATTGAATGTTTCTGTAAGTAGTGTTTTTAAGCTATCAATAATATTATCAGTTTTAGCTGTCTCTGTGCTTGTTGCTGTTTTCACCTCTGCTTTTGTTGTTTTTGTATCCGCATCAGCCATTGCAAGCCCTGCAATAAGTAGTCCACTTAGGGTGGATGCTATCAATAATTTTTTTACCATTTCTGTATTTATCTCTTGAAGTGTTTATTTTTAAGAATTTAGGGCTATGTAAGCCATGAATTCAGCTCATTCTATAGGAATTAGGCAATAATTCTAAAATATCATTCATAATTAATCATTACGATCTATTCATTATTGTAGATGCTGGTGCTAAAACGCAAGATTTAGAGCCTTTCTGAGAACTGCACACTATCTGCATAAACATCGCATCAAATCTACAATTCTACTCTTTAAACTCCTTCCTAAGATTGACAAACAACAAATGAGGAGAGTCACATGGGTTTTATTTTTAGTTTAATTTCAATGCTATTTCTACTTGCTATTTTAGCGGGCGTGGTGCTATTTATAGTCTTTATGGCGCGTAAGCTGGGTATTTTGAACACGCCTGTTGATAGTGATGGAAATCCGCTTAATGACGCAAAGGCTTTGCTAAGCCAGCTTGCGACTAAAACAGATTCACTTGCATTTCGTTTTGGCATCATTACTGTTTTAGTTGCAATGATGACTATTCCACTGGGCATGGTAAGTGAGATTGTTAATGAGCGTAGTCGCTTATATTCATCCGTTGTGCATGAGATAGCAAATACTTGGGGGCATCAGCAGAATATTTCTGGCCCTGCTTTGATTATTCCGTATACCGAAAAATTCATCACTGAAAAAGTATTAACCGATAAGGATGGTAATGAGCGCAAGATCGATAAAACAAATTATGTACAGCGCACAGCAATCGTATTGCCAGAAGAATTATCCATCAAGGGGAATTTAAAAAGCGAACAGCGTCAGCGTAGTATTTATAAGTCATTGGTTTACTATGCGGACGTGAGTTTAAAAGGGCATTTTTCGCGCCCAAATATTGAGGGTTTATCCAGCCATATTGATAAAATACATTGGGATCAAGCATGGTTTTCGTTGGGTATTTCAGATACACGGGCGATTAATAAAGTCTCTGCATTGCAGTGGAATAGCATTAAGACTGATTTTGAACCAGGCACACGCATTGTTAATATCATTAAAAATGGTTTCCATGCGCCACTAGCAGTCAATGAAGAATCAACTAAATATGAGTTTAATTTAACATTAAATATCAAGGGAAGTCAGGGCTTTTACTTTAAGCCCTTTGGTAAAACAACCCATGTTGAGATTCGTTCTGATTGGCCACATCCTAGTTTTCAGGGCAATGTATTGCCTGATGAACATAACATCACCGAAAAGGGTTTTCATGCCAACTGGTCAATTCCCCATCTAGCCAGAAACTATCCACAGTTATGGACACTAGAGACACAAAAGTTTGATACCAATGAGTTTAAAGCGGGTGTTAATCTATTTGAATCGGTATCCTTGTATTCACAAATTACCCGTGCAATTAAATATGGTATTTTATTTTTTCTGCTAACCTATATCACCTTTTTGATCTTTGAATTAGGCATTAAGCGTCGCTTGCATATTGTTCAATATGGAATTATTGGACTAGCACTTTCAATGTTTTATCTCACCTTATTATCCGTTGCGGAGCACGCCAATTTCTTTAGTGCCTATCTTTCTGCGGCTGCATTGATTATTACCATGATTACACTTTACGCCTTTGCTGCAATACGCAGTCTTGGAGCAACATCTCTGATTGCTTTATTACTGATAGGACTGTATAGCATCTTATATTCATTATTGAATTTAGAAGATTATGCGTTATTAGTTGGTACCGTTTTATTATTAGCAATTCTTGCCGTTATGATGTATTTGACACGTAATATTGGTAAAGAGAAGTAAAGACACTCAGGAGTGAAAGCTTCAGCTTTTCCGTCAATAACGGCTACCAGTTTAAGGTGGGACAGTTAATGTTTCTGCTATTCACCCGCACCCTTCGACAAGCTCAGGAAGCGGTGTCCTGAGTCTATCGAAGGGCGGTGTCCTGAGTCTATCGAAGGGCGGTGTCCTGAGTCTACCGAAGGACTAGTTCCCTGAGCTTGTCGAAGGGTACGGGTTGTTTGCTATGACTTTACTTGTCCCGCCTTAAGTTGGTAGCCAAAAAGATAAACCTTTCACTCCTTTGTTGATATAAAGCAACCTATTAATAATGATATTTAAAGTAAACAATTAATGAAAATAACACTGCTAAGACACGGTAAACCAGATTTTAAAATTCCCAAACGTACTTCAAGCAAAGAGATAGTCGATTTAGTCAAAAACTATGATAAAGCAGGAATTGCATCCGACAGCCTTCCACCCCCGTCTTCAATTGAGATGGCAAATAACGTCAACATAATTATATGCAGTCATTTGCCACGCTCATTGGAATCAGCACAAAAGCTGACGCAACAGCCTATTTATTTAAGTGATGCACTCTTTCGGGAGGCTAATTTACCGAGTAGTAATGGCTCATTCCCTAAACTTCCAGCTACGCTATGGCTAATTATTTATCGATTTTTATGGCTTCTTGGTTATGCTAAAAATGCTGAATCAATTGTGATAACACGACAAAGGGCTAGGCAGGCAACAGAAAAACTAATTGAACTTGTACAGCAACATCAACATATTTTACTAGTCGGGCATGGTGTCTTTAATTATTTGATTGCAAAAGAATTAACAAAGACAGGCTGGAAGTCATCCAAAAAATCACCACGTAAGCATTGGGAATATACAAGCTATGAAATTTAAGAAACTATCCATTACTATTATTATCGCCTTAATCGGATTATTCACTTATGAAGCGGTGATGGTGTACAAAGCAAGATCTGTCACAAAAAATAGGTTTTTCAAGTATATAAAGCCTGATTTCAATCCCATTCATCTGGTCGATATTCCTGAGAAACGTCTACAAGCATTATTAAAAGTTCAAGATCCTAATTTCTATCATCATAATGGTCTTGATTTCAAAACACCTGGTGCGGGGCTAACAACAATCACCCAAGCAATTGTAAAATTTGTTTATTTTGATCATTTTCGCTCAGGGTTTATGAAAATAGAGCAAAGTCTAATTGCATGGCTTGTGGTTAATCCAATGATCTCTAAAAATGATCAGTTAACAGTCTTTATCAATAATGCCTATCTTGGTACGCTTAATAATAAACCTGTAATTGGATTTGAAATGGCTTCTAAACGCTATTTTGGCAAAACTTTTAAGCAATTAAGTGATGAGGAATATTTATCACTAGTTGCCATGTTGATTGCACCTGATGGTTACAGTATAAAAAAATATCCTGAGAAAAATAGGACGCGTGTAAAGCGAATTAAACGCTTATTGAGCGGAGAATATAAACCGTATGGACTTCAGGATCTTTACTATAGTTTTTCAGATAAATAATTTCCTAATAAAAGGAGTGAAAGCTTTAGCTTTTTAGTCGTTAAGATAAAATTTAATAAGTGAACGTCTATCAATACTTCGGACACTATATAGGTTATATGAATCAATTAATTCAAATATATGTGCAAGCTGTTGATTTATAATTGCTATAATCCACAAAAACTGTTCGAAGTATTGCTTAATAATAAGTAATACAAACCAATACCATCTTGAAAACCAAGCGCATAACGCAATATTTAGAAACCCCCTCTTTACAAAAAAGGAAAGTAAAAAATGAAACGTATGATTATGCTGATGATAACCAACTTTGCCGTAGTTGCTGTACTGGGCATTGCGTGGAATGTATTGGATTCACTCTTTAATATCACCGCTATGTTCCATGAAATGGGTTTACCCGCTGAATTTGGTTATATTGCGGTTATGTCATTGGTATTAGGTTTTGCGGGTTCTTTTATCAGTTTGCTAATGTCCAAAGGCATGGCAAAGCGCAGTATGGGTGTGCAAATTATCGAGCACCCACAAACTAAAGAAGAACAATGGTTATTTAATGTAGTACAACATCAAGCAGAGAAAGCTGGGATTAAAATGCCTGAGGTTGGAATTTTCCATACACCAGAGCCCAATGCATTTGCCACAGGCGCAAGACGCAACGCCGCATTAGTCGCAGTGAGTACAGGGCTGTTAGAAAATATGACTGCCGATGAAGTTGAAGCAGTTTTAGGACATGAAATTTCACACGTAGCCAACGGCGATATGGTAACGCAGACCTTATTGCAAGGCGTAATGAATACCTTTGTTATCTTTTTCTCGCGTGTTGTCGCTTATCTAGTTGGCGCGCTTCTTTCCCGAGGTAATAATCAACAAGGCGGTGGTGCTTATGGTGCCACCTACTTTATTGTCTCGACGGTAGCACAAGTACTACTAGGCTTTTTGGCTAATTTTGTGGTTATGTGGTTCTCACGTCACCGCGAGTATTATGCCGATAAAGGGGGAGCGGACTTAGCAGGTCGTGAAAAAATGATCGCCGCATTACGCCGTTTGCAATCAGTAAATCAGCCACATGATTTACCAGGAGAAATGGCAGCATTTGGTATCTCAGGTGGATTAAAAGCTGGCATTGCGAAATTGAGCATGACACACCCTCCTTTGGAAGATCGCATTGCAGCGTTAGAAAGTAATCGATATTAGAATAACTCATCATGAAGTACATGAAGAAACTGAAAAAAAACAATAGGTTATATTTCTTTTATGATTCATATCAATAATAATATAACTTATTGATTATAAAAAACTTCATGTTCTTTATGCCCTTCATGATGAACCATTAATGTAAGGAACGTGCACGGAATAACTTCCCGAAGTTTTAACGCAGAATTTTTATTTCAGATTGGATGAACTCATGAGGCGCATAGTCACTCTACGTAACGAATGAGATCATCTAAGCTGGGATAAAAAAGCAAGTTAGAGATCGGGAAGTTGTTTCGTGCACGTTCCTAAATTATTTTTCCATTTGCTGAATGCCTCTCTCTTCCTCCTATCTGTAATCATTTGTAGCATTACAGCCCCTCATTATAGAATCAGGTAGATAATATAATAAAAATAACGAAGTGGTGGGGCAAAATGGATCTTATTTATAAACACGAAAAAAAGCTTTTCTATATCATTCTGGGCTTTTCAATTCTCTTCTGGTTGCTATTGGTAATTGGCACAGCGGGGATGATTTTAATCTGGCTAGTCATAGGGTTTATTCTCTATTTATTCGCTCAATCAACGCTTATCTCGCATATAAAGGGCAATGGTGTCAGAGTCAACGAGCAACAAATGCCAGTACTGCACCAACAATTTAACCACTGTTGCGATACTTTGGAAATAGACAAACGACCCGAGCTATTTATCCTCAATTCAGATGGCTTCCTTAATGCGCTAGCAACTCGTTTTTTAAAAAAGCATTACGTCATTCTCTATAGTGGCGTTGTCGATGCACTAAAAAAATATCCTGATGGGCTTAATTTTTATATTGGTCATGAGCTAGGACATATTAAACGCGGTCATCTGAATCTATCAACGCTACTTTTCCCAGGAAGTGCTTTACCCATTATTGGATCAGCCTATTCACGAGCACAAGAATACAGTAGTGATTTGCACGGTTTAAAATGCTGTAAACAACCTAAAGATGCGGTTTTTGCAATGGCGGTATTAGCAATGGGAGCAGAGCAGTGGAATAAACTTAATATCCGCGCTTATGCAGATCAATCCGATGAAACAGGTAGTTTTTGGATGGCATTTCATGAGCTAACCGCAGATTATCCGTGGTTAAGTAAACGCATGAAGCATTTATTAAATAACGCCAGTAATCAAGAGGCTGATTTTCCCAAGCGTAATATTTTCGCATGGATTTTAGCCCTGTTTGTACCAAGAGTAGGTGTAGGATCAAGTGCGGGAGGTTTGGTTTCTGTAATGATTGTGGTGGCTATTATTGGTATATTAGCAGCCATTGCGGTACCTCAGTATCAGAAATATAGCAAAAGAGCCAAAATAGCAAATGCTACAATGGAAGCACCCACTTCTGCGTATAGTAGGCGAGGCAGTGTGAGAGATAATTTACAACAAATGGATTCAAACCAAGCCTTCGCTATGAGTGAAAGGT
>DRMS01000474.1 GCA_011322515.1 Leucothrix mucor | reverse complement strand
TGCTCATAGTCATTGCGATGTACAGTGAAGGTGAAGTCAGTTAACCCTTCGTTACTTACATTTTGTACGATCATATCCACTTCGATATTAGCATCTGAAATAGCACTGAGTATTTTAGAAGCTACCCCTGGTTGGTCTGGTACGCCTTCTACAGTTAGCTGTGCTTCATCACGGTTAAAGGCTACGCCACGAACTAATACTTCTTCCATTATATCTTCCTCACGGGTGACGAGGGTACTTTTACCATCATCTCCTTCATCAAAACTAGACAATACACGGATCGGCATATTGTATTTATAGGCAAATTCTACGGCACGAATTTGCAATACCTTAGAGCCTTGGCTTGCCATTTCGAGCATTTCTTCCAAGCCCATTTTGGGGATATGACTAGCATTAGAGACCACACGGGGATCGGTGGTGTAAACGCCATCCACATCAGTATAGATTTGGCATTCATCTGCTTTTAGTGCCACCGCTAAGGCAACCGCCGTGGTGTCTGATCCGCCCCGCCCTAAAGTGGTGATATTACCTTCATCATCAACACCCTGGAAACCTGCAACAACAAGGACATAGCCTTTATCGAGGTCATCACGCATTTTGCATTCATCAATACCGCTGATACGCGCTTTGCTAAATGCATTATCAGTACGAATATTGGCTTGCGAGCCTGTGTAAGAGCGGGCAGAGCAGTCAATGTTTTCTAGCGCTAGGCTGAGTAAACCGATGGTTACTTGCTCACCTGTGGATAAAATAACGTCTTTCTCACGCGCTGTACCCGTGGGGTTGGTTGCATTGATTAGCTCAATGAGACGATTGGTTTCGCCTGACATGGCTGAAACGACCACAACAACATTATTACCTTTATCACGCCAGCGCTTTACTCGCTTAGCAACCTCGTGTATCCGTTCGGGGCTACCAACAGAAGTGCCGCCGTATTTTTGAACGATTAAGCTCATCCTTGCTTTCTCCGTACCTTATGTTTTTTTGCCACCACAGGGTTCTATTCTTTTAAATTCTGTGGTTTACGTTCCTAAATTTTGAGTGTTTTTTTCACCCAGTCAATCACAGAATCCAGCGCACTATCCAAGGCATCAGGGTTACTACCGCCACCTTGCGCCATATCAGGTCGCCCTCCCCCTTTGCCACCGACTTGCTTAGCAACATGATTGAGCAAATCACCTGCTTTTATTTTGCCTGTTTCTGCTTTACTGACACCTGCAACCAAGCTGATTTTGCCATTATTGACAGTGGATAAGATAACCGCCGCTTGACCTAGCTTATTTTTTAGTTTATCTGCGGTATCGCGTAGGGATTTAGGGTCAATCCCCTCTAAATTAGCGGCAAGTACTTTAATGCCATTAATATCGACGGCTTGAGAGGCGAGATCAGCACCTACTTGTGTTGCCAGTTTGGATTTTAGCTGGATTAACTCTTTTTCAAGGTCACGATTTTTTTCCAGCATTAAATCAACTTTACTACTGACTTCTTTGAGTGATGATTTAACACTATGCGCAATTTGTTGCAATTGTTTGCCTTGTACTGCAACCCAGTCTAATGCGGTCGCCCCTGTGACAGCTTCGATACGCCTTACCCCTGCGGCCACCCCCCCTTCGCTAATAATTTTAAATAAACCAATATCACCCGAGCGCTGTACATGCACGCCACCGCATAATTCAGTGGAATAACCAATGGTAACGACACGCACTATATTTCCATATTTTTCGCCAAACAATGCCATTGCGCCACGTTCTACCGCTTCATCCATTGAAGTAATATCAGACTGAGCTGCGGTATTAAAGCGAATTTGTTGATTTACTAGCGCTTCTACCTGTGCAATTTCATCTTTCGTGATTTGCTCAGAATGTGATAGGTCAAAGCGTAATAGTTTTTCCGTTACCAAAGAGCCTTTTTGCTGTACATGCGGCCCTAGCACCTTTTGCAATGCGGTCTGCATTAAGTGGGTAGCGGAGTGATTTAATACAATCGCTTGGCGACGCTTACCATTCACTTTAGTGGTTACGCGATCATTCACCTGTAAACTTCCTGATTGCATCACGCCATTATGAAGAAATACATCGCCTTGCTTTTGGGTGTCTTGTACCTCAAAAACATGGTCACCTGCAATAATTTTTCCTGTATCACCAATTTGTCCACCTGATTCAGCGTAGAATGGCGTAGAGTTAAGTACTAATTGCGCTTGATCACCTGCTTTAAGCGCAGCAACGGATTGACCTTCAATAAAGATTTTTTCAATTAGATTATTTGTATCAGAAGTTGTTTCATAGCCCTTAAATGTGGTTTCACCGTTAACATCGAGTTTTGCATTATAGTCCGAATCAAATTTACCTGCGGCACGAGCGCGTTGGCGTTGCGCTTCCATTGCGGCTTCAAATCCTTCTTGATCTATTTTGAGTTTGCGTTCACGAGCAATATCAGCGGTTAAATCAACGGGGAATCCATAAGTATCATAAAGCTCAAACACAACACTGCCAGCAATTGTGTCGCCTTTTAAATCAGCAATACCTGTTTCTAGAATTTTCATGCCTTTGTCTAAGGTTTTGGCAAAACGCTGTTCTTCTTTTAGGAGTTCTTTTTCAACTTGCTGCTGTGCTGATACTAGCTCTGGATACGCCTCACCCATTTCATTGACTAAGGGCTGTACTAACTTGTAGAAAAAGGCATCATCCAAGCCTAACTTATGCCCATGACGCGCTGCGCGGCGGATAATGCGACGTAATACATAACCACGTCCTTCATTGGAAGGCACAACACCATCAACAATTAAAAAGGAACAAGAGCGGATATGATCTGCAATCACTTTTAGCGAAGCATTATTAAACTGTTCAGATTTAGGATCAATATCAGCTAGTTTAGCAATCGCTTTGAGCAAGTTTTGGAATAAATCAATATCATAATTGCTATGCCCATTTTGTAAAATAGCGGCAAGACGCTCTAGCCCCATTCCCGTATCAACCGATGGTTTAGGCAAGGGTCTCATACTGCCGTCTTGTGAGCGGTTATATTGCATAAAGACCAGATTCCAGATCTCAATATAACGGTCGCCATCTTCATCAGGTGTTCCTGGAGGTCCACCCCAAATATGCTCACCATGATCATAAAAAATTTCGGTACACGGGCCACAAGGACCTGTATCCCCCATTTGCCAGAAGTTATCTTTAGCACCAATGCGACTTAAACGATCAGGAGCTATACCAATGACATTTAGCCAAATATCAGCCGCTTCATCGTCTTCTTCAAAGACGGTTACCCAGAGTTTTTCAGGTGGCAATTTAACCACTTCAGTAAGAAATTCCCATGCGTATTGAATCGCATCTTGTTTGAAATAATCACCAAAGCTGAAATTGCCGAGCATCTCAAAAAAGGTGTGATGACGCGCTGTGTAGCCGACATTTTCCAAATCATTATGCTTCCCACCTGCGCGCACACATCGTTGTGAGCTAGTAGCACGGTTACTGTCACGTTTTTCATCGCCTAAAAACACATCTTTAAATTGCACCATGCCCGCATTGGTAAACAGTAGGGTTTTATCATTGCCAGGAATTAATGAACTGGATGCAACAATTTCATGCTGTTTACTGGCGAAAAAATCCAGAAATTGTTGTCTAACTTCGGCGGTTGTGATCATGGTTTTGTCCATCGTGCAAAATTGAAAGGCGCTATTGTCTATGCAAGTCAGGTAAGATTCAACCTTGAATGGGGAAAAGCGTAAAAACTGTGGATAACCTGCGGTAAGTATTATTATTTTTCACTGTTTATTCTTATACTTATTGGTGTAGGTCTGAATTAATTTATTGTAATAGAGCTAGCTCTATCGGGCTTTCTGCTAGCCTGATAAAACGAATCAATGCATAATTGCATCAATTCTTGTTGCTTGTCTTTTTTTTGCCACAAAATTTTAATCTCTGAGGCTTAATGGTAAAGCGATTTATTTTCTCTTTGAAACATACAAAAACCATAAAATGATCTTTAATAAAAAACACGGTTTAGTTAAGGCTCAACACCTTCTCATTGCAAGTCTCTTATCCTTTGCAATGTGTGTTGCGCCTAGCTATGCAGAAGGTGGTGCACAAATTAATCTTAAAGATGCGGACATAAAAACGCTGATTGATATGGTATCCCGTATTACTAAAAAAACCTTTATTGTCGATCCTAGAATCAATGGCAAAGTAACCATCATTACAGGTCGTGATATTGATGAAAATGAGCTGTATGAAGTGTTTTTATCAGTACTTCAGGTGCATAATTTTTCAGCTATAAAAGTAGGAAAAGTAATCAAAATTGTGCCATCCAATAAAGCCAAGCAGCTGCCTGTTCCTATGATTGATGAAAAGGAAGCTAAAATGGAGGATAAACAGCCCGATGCGCTCGTTACACGGGTGATTCGGGTTGAGCATGTGCCTGCATCAATGCTGGTGCCTATTTTGCGTCCTCTAGTGCCTAGCACAGGGCAACTACAAGCTTATGCCCCAAGTAATACCATTGTTATTTCTGATACTGTGGCTAATATTCAGCGCTTGGTTAAAGTCATTAAAAATATGGATCGCGCTGATGACGAGCAAATGGAAGTAGTTCCTTTAAAGTACGCTTCTGCAAAAGAGTTAGCGTTAACGATTCAGAAGTTAAATAATTCCAAGGGGAATATCAGAGTTCCAGGGAAAGCAAAAATATCCGCCGATGAGCGCACTAATAGCTTGCTATTGGGGGGTGATAAATCTATTCGCGCTGAAATGCGTAAAATTATTAAACGGTTAGATACACCAAGCAGAGCGCTTGAAGTGGTTGAATTAAAATATGCAGAGGCAGAAGACTTAGCGCAGACCATTCGTAATATTCAAAAAACCAAAGCAAAAGCAAGCAAAGGAGGGGTCGTCACTCGAAAGCCAATTATTTCTGTTGATAAACGCTCTAATAGCCTATTGCTAGGTGGCGATACTGCAATGCGTCAGCAAATTAAACGTATTATTGTTCTATTTGATACGCCAAGGCGAGCCCTAGAAGTGATCAATCTTAGATATGCGGTGGCGGAAGAGTTGGCGAAAACGATTCTTGAAATTCGCAAAACAACGGCTTCTGCGGAAGGTGCAAAAACAACAAAGCCCCCTATTCTTTCTGTCAATAAAGGCACCAATAGTATTTTATTAGGCGGAAGCTCAGCAACCCGAACACAGATCAAACGTATTATCAAGCGTTTTGATGTGCCACGTAAAGCCTTGGAAGTTGTAAAACTTCGCTATGCCGTTGCCGCTTCTCTTGCTAAGACAATTTTAGAGATTCGCAAAACAACAGCGTCTGCCGCAGGTGCAAAAGCGCCGCCTCCCATTCTTTCTGTGGATGAAGGAACCAATAGCTTATTAATTGGCGGCAACTCCGCAACTCGCCAACAAATCAAGCGTATTATTAAGCGTTTTGATATTCCACGTACGGCACTGGAAGTCGTTCCACTTCGCTACGCGGTTGCTAAAGATTTAGCGCAGACCATTAAAGATATTCAAAGCACTACTTCATCTGGGAAAGGTACTGTGACCCGTAAACCTATTATCTCTGTTGATAACCGTACTAATAGTTTGTTGCTTGGCGGAAATCCATCTATGCGCCAGCAAATTAAGCGAATTATCAGAAATCTGGATATACCCAAACCACCCGAAGAGAAAACACGTGTGGTTTACTTGCGTTATGCCAAAGCGGTTGATTTAGCTAAGGTATTATCAGGGTTTGCCAAAACACAAAAAGCGACTAAGGCAGGTGCTAAAGGTGCGGCAGGTACAACGAAGGCTGAAGTTGATATTCAGGCAGATGAGTCAACTAATTCATTGATTATTACGGCGAATAAAGTGATACATGCCAATCTTGCTAAAGTTATTCGCCGTTTGGATATACGCCGTGCGCAGGTCATGGTCGAGGTCATTATTGCCGAGGTATCAGAGAATTTATCCAAAGAAATTGGTGTTCAACTTGCGGTTGGCTCTAGCAGTGGTACAGCTCCTGCCGCAGTGACAGGATACCCTGGAAGTAGCGCTTCTTTGTTGAGTATTGCGTCAAGTAAAGGTAAATCACTACCATCAAATGTTGGTATTTTGACAGCGATTGCTAATACTAAAGGTAAATTCCAATTCGCAGCGTTAATGAATGCGCTACAAGGTGATGCGGCAACGAATATTCTTTCTACACCCAATGTTGTCGCAATGGATAATGAGGAAGCAGAGTTTGTTATTGGTAAAAATGTTCCGTTTGTAACAGGAAGTTTTAGCAGTACAGGCTCAAGCTCAAACCCTTCAAACCCATTCCAAACGATCGAAAGAAAAGACGTTGGCTTGACATTAAAAATCAAACCGCAGGTGAATGAAGGTAATAGTATTATCTTAGATATAGATCAAGAAATATCGAGTCTTGCCGCTAGCAATGAAAGCGCTAAAGACTTGATCACCAATAAGCGCTCTATCAAAACCAGAGTCATCGTTGAAGACAATCAAATATTGGTACTTGGAGGATTGATGCAGGATGATTATATTACGACCAAGCAAAAAGTACCTTTACTGGGAGATCTGCCCATTATAGGCAAAGCCTTCCAAAACACCCGTACGACTAAAGTCAAGCAAAACCTAATGATCTTTATTCACCCCGTTATTTTGCGTGATGTATTAACCGCAAAGGGATATACCCATGAGAAATATAATAAGCTTCGTCGCGCCCAGCAACGTAGTCGAGTAACATCGCGAGGCTTATTGAAGAAAAAGGCAAGTCCACTACCCGCTCGATTAGAAGATCTGACGGTGCAAAAAATGACACCCGCACAGATCAAGGCAATGCGCTTGGCAGAATGGAAGAGAAAACATCCTCAACAGTACAGAGGAATACGTAAAAATATTGTTGCCAGACACGCTCAGGCGGCGGGCAAAATGACACCTGCACAACTTAAAGCTAAACGCCTACAAGAATGGTATCGAACACATCCTCAAGATAGACCAAAGGGACAGATGCATAGCAAGCAGGCATATCAATATCAGCCCGCAAAGCGCAAGGTACAGCAAAAAGCACAACAACGGGTCATTCAAAAGCCAGCTCAAAAGCCCGTAAAACGGCAACCAACAGGACTTGAAGCGATTGACTCATTTTAGGGACTTTAAAGAAATAAAATGACTCATATTGGGTAGAAATTTTGGTTCTACATGGATTATTTCAAGATTTAGCTGAGCTTTAGCGAAACTTAAAAGCTTTAACAGGCGCATAGCAGGCTACGCAATGATTGAAATGATTCAAGCGGGGGCATAAAGAGCAAACAAGATGGGTAACTTTTTTCTTTGGAAGTTCCTTAATCTGGAGCAGATATAATGAAAGCTGAAACACTAACATTGGATACAGATATCACTGACGCAGATGCCATCGGATTAGAAGAGCAAGAAAGTCTTTTAGAAATTAAAGACTTTCCCTATACGTTTGCTAAACGTAATAGCGTTGTTGTCACCGACTTTACTGATAATACTTATCAGGTCTCGTATGGTGCTAATTTTACAGTTACCACCGCGAGTGAAGTACAACGCTTTTTAGATAGTCCTGTTACGTTCCATTCACTGGATGAAAACGACTTTAATCAGTTACTAGCGCGTCATTATGATAGAGGTGATGGCGCACGCGCAATGATGGACGATTTAGGTGACGAGCTGGATCTTAATGATGTAGCCGATTCGATGCCTGAGCCAGAGGATTTGCTTGAAGCAGAAGACGATGCACCGATTATTCGCTTGATCAATGCGCTATTAACACAAGCGATTAAAGAAGGTGCTTCTGATATTCACATTGAAACTTATGAAAGTCGTATGACAGTGCGAATGCGCGTCGATGGTATTTTACGTGAAATTTTAGAGCCACCCCGTGCATTAGCGCCTTTGATTATCTCGCGTATTAAAGTCATGTCGAAAATGGATATTGCCGAAAAGCGTATTCCACAAGATGGGCGTATTTCGCTAAAAGTAGCAGGGCGATCAGTTGATGTGCGTGTTTCAACGCTACCTTCTGGCGCAAATGAGCGTATTGTACTACGTCTATTGGATAAGCAAGCAGGTCGTTTAAATCTTAAGCATCTAGGCATGGATCCAGTGACTTATGATCGTCTCAATAAATTAATTTATAAACCACATGGCATTATTTTGGTAACAGGTCCCACAGGTTCAGGTAAAACTACTACACTGTATGCCGCATTGACTGATCTTAATAGTGCCTCACGCAATATCATGACCGTTGAAGATCCTATCGAATATTATTTAGATGGAATCGGACAAACGCAGGTTAATAATAAAGTAGATATGACCTTTGCGCGCGGTTTGCGTGCCATCTTACGTCAAGATCCCGATGTGGTTATGATTGGTGAAATACGCGACCTTGAAACCGCAGAAATTGCGGTACAAGCCTCATTAACAGGTCATTTAGTATTCTCCACCTTACATACGAATACTGCTGTTGGCTCCGTGACACGTTTACGTGATATGGGTGTAGAGCCTTATTTATTATCATCCAGTCTGATTGGTATCGTATCTCAACGCTTAGTACGTTTACTTTGCGATCAGTGTAAAACACCTTATCAAGCCGATGAAAAAGACTGTGAAACACTTGGCTTTGATAGCAATACTCCACCTACTTTATATCATCCTAAAGGTTGCTCACAGTGCAACCATTTAGGTTATGCGGGCAGAAATGGTATCTATGAATTTGTTGAAGTCGATGATCACTGTCGCAATCTAATTCATAACGATGCTAGTGAAATAGATATTGAACGCTATGTGCATAAAACCACGCCTTCATTGCGTCAAGATGGTTCTCGCTTAGTCCTAGAAGGCAAAACATCACTAGAAGAAGTGCTTCGTGTCACTAAAGAAGACGCCAAGACTTAAGCCATTGTCGATATGACACCCTACACGACAGCCCTATCTACAACACGTCATAATAATTAAAATTCCCTATGCCAGCATTTGAATACACAGCCCTAAACGCCAAAGGACAGCAAGAAAGTGGAATGCTGGAGGCGGATACTGCACGCCAAGTACGTCAGATATTACGTGATGGACGACTCACTCCGCTACAAGTTGAAGAAATTGAACAAAAAGAAGATAGCTCAGGGACGAAAGTTAAGCGTGCAGGAAAGATAAAACCTGCCGAACTCGCATTATTTACCCGACAACTTGCCACCTTAATGCAATCAGGCTCTCCGCTAGAAGAAGCCTTGAACATCTGTGCTAAACAAACCGAACGAAAAAATTTACGCCATATTATCTCAGCGGTTCGCTCACGCGTTCTTGAAGGACATTCATTAGCAGGTGGTTTAAATCAATTTCCCTCTGTATTTCCTAATATGTACCGCGCCACTGTGGATGCAGGTGAACAATCAGGTCATTTAGATGGTGTATTAGATCGCCTCGCTGATTACACTGAAGACCGCCAAGAATTGCAGCAGAAAATGTCAACGGCAATGGTCTATCCAATTATTTTGATTAGCTTATCTATTGCCATTGTCGCAGGGCTGCTTGCCTTTATCGTGCCGCAGATTGTTGGCGTTTTCGAAAATATGGGAAAAGAATTACCCGCAATGACGAAAATGATTATTTCATTGAGTGATTTTATTGTTGAATACGGACTTTATCTGCTAGCGGTCATTATTCTTATAATCATTGCCTTTAAACGCATTATTAAAATTCCTAAATGGGAATACCGCTACCATAGCTTCTTACTGCGTGTGCCAGGGATTAAAAAAATGGTACGCGGATTAAACACCGCACGTTTTGCGCGTACCTTAAGCATCCTAGCCTCTAGTGGCGTACCCATTTTAGATGCAATGAGCATTTCTTCCCGAGTCGTGCAAAATGTACCCATGCGCAAAGCAATTGACAAAGCCGCCGTTAAAGTACGCGAAGGCAAAGCGATTCATAAATCACTAGAGCAGTCGGGTTACTTCCCACCGATGACCATTTACCTAATCGCCAGTGGTGAAAACAGTGGCACGCTCGACGATATGTTAGAAAGAGCAGCGGTACAGCAAGAACGCGAAACCGATAGCATGATGACAGGCATGTTAAGCCTATTTGAACCGCTACTAATATTGATTATGGGTAGTGTGGTCTTGATTATTGTACTTTCTATTTTAATGCCCATTTTGAATTTGAATCAGTTAGTCAAGTAGCGGGGCTATCAACTTAGGACGTTTAAACGGCTACCAACCTAAAGTGGGGCAAGTAAAAGTCATAGCAAACAACCCGCACCCTTCGACAAGCTCAGGGAACTAGCCCTTGGGTAGACTCAGGGAACTAGCCCTTCGGTAGACTCAGGACACCGCTTCCTGAGCTTGTCGAAGGGTGCAGGTGAATAGCAGAAACATTAACTGTCCCACCTTAAATTGGTAGCCCGTTTAAACTAAAAAATCTGCGTAATGTTGCTAAATTCATTACTTGAAACTTGAAACTTTCTTATTAACGGATGAAATTTAATAAATGAACGTCTATAACCCAATTTTTTGGGTGGGAGAAAAAGATTAGATTTATTGCGTTTCCTGCTTATATAGATGTTCAGATATTAAATTTCCATTTTTTGAAACCAAAAAGACGTTGTATCAGACTCAGAAAAATTGGCTTTGGAAGTTATTTAAATGAAAAACTATAGAGGTAAATAATTAAGCATCAAGATAACGCATCAAATCACTCTTACTACCTTTCTGTAAAAATTCATCTGGCAGACGTTCTTTAGGAATATCATGCCCTTGCTTTGTTTGCCATTTATAAACTACAGCAAACTGCTCAACAGGTGGTTTTCTTCTTTGCAGATCATCTGTACTATAAATACCTTTTGTCCCACAAAGAAAATTCACAGCCTTAAACCACGCCATATCGTAGCCCAATGATTTAATATTAAACTGCTTACAAAATAATTTTTTATTGTGGCTTCCTGAGACAACAAAGGAGGGCGTGTAATAACAAATCTTGCGCTTACGCTTAGTCTTAGCTCCCCTTATTGGGCGATGTTTAATATCGACAATAAATTTCATTTTTATGCCACTCACACCCGTTACATAAGCCGAACTTTTTCCTGTCTCTTTGCGTTTCTTATTTCTTTCATAGGCAAGCATATTCGCTTCAAATTTCCACTCATCCTGAAGTAACTTGGCTTGTTTGCGCGCTTTTTCTAAATCTTGAGGATTCTTAGGATGATAATATTGTTGGCGAAGCTTCCCCCCAACAGAAACAGCAACTCGGATTTGTGTTTGAGTGGGTTTCTCAGTTTCATAAATGGGCATACAGTACCTTGGTAAGCGGTTTAGAAGGTATCTCTAATATACCAGAGTCTATCAATAAGTTTGATCTTTTTAAGCACCCAAATAAAATAAATCTAACCAAGTTTTATTTTCTGTTGTTTGACATTCAAGGCATTCTGACGAGAACATAGCGAGCTATGTAACTAAGGAAGTTCCAAGCAATGATTTTACCAATCTTACTTACACTTTTTTTCCTGCATCGTTTTAAGGGGCTACCAGTTTAAGGCGGGACAGTTCATGTTTCTGCTCTTCACCCGCACCCTTCGACAAGCTCAGGAAGCGGTGTCCTGAGTCTACCGAAGGGCTAGGTCGAAGGGTGCGGGTTGTTTGCTATGACGTTACTTGTCCCGCCTTAAGTTGGTAGCCTTTTAAGGAAACTAGAAGTGAAAGATTTGTAATAAGAAAGAAGTTGGGGAATTTCACTTTGCATATCGCTTAATAATAGCCTGAATCCCACTTTTCTTTGATGTTTTTGCAAGTGCCAATGCCGTCAAACCATCGGATGTTTTTGCTAGTACGGATGCTTTATGTGCAATTAAATAATTTGCAACTTGAGGATGTTCAAAACGCATCGCATGATGAATGGGTTGCCATTGCTTTCCTGTCATCATTTGCACATTTGCACCCTTGCTGACTAAATGCTTAACCATCTTAAGATCACCACGTGATGCAGCTATGTGCAATACTGTTTCGCCATTAAAGTTCTGATAATTTATATCAGTACCCTCTGCTAAAAGTTCTTTTAATAATTTTAAATTGCCAGCCTTAGCAGCAGGGAAAATCGCATCTTTTGAGCCACGCGTCATCGTAGGGCTTGCTGCCCTCCTCCATGCAGGGATAGAGCTTGTAGCGGCTGTGCTGATTTTTGCTTTCTGAATCGTTTTATTTTCACTTGCTTTGATATCGCTCTTTGTATTGCCCGAATTACAGGCAGTAAATGATACTGCAACAAGAGAGAAAATAGCTGGCTTGAATAATTTATTATTGTACATTTGATTCTCACAGTTCTGGGATTAAACAAAATTTGTATACAATACCACCAAGCTCTAATAATTCATATACTTAGAAACAATTCCAAGTAACTTCCCATCATCCGAGGATAATAGAGATTATACCTAATTTTAGCTTATTCTCGATTTTTTAATGTTGATAGCTAT
>DRMS01000473.1 GCA_011322515.1 Leucothrix mucor | reverse complement strand
TTCAGCAATGGTTTCTGTTTTAATACCATTCGCATTCAGCATATCTGCCCATAAGAAGTTACTAGGGGAATACGCATCAGGAATATACTGATGTGCTAACATAAACTGTGCGCCTAAACCCGATGCTATTTTGCGCACATTAATAACCGCACGTTTGCCTGCTGATGTTTTCTTGCCTAGTTGATTAAACTGATTAGCCATCTCAATATAAATACCATCACGCCCTTTGCCCGCCTTTTCTGATGAAGTAAATATTTCCACAACTTCAGTAGACGCACTATCGCTGACATTAAGTGCTAATGGATATTCTGCAAGATCTGGCAACATGGAAAGCAGATTAGTTTTAGTTAGCTGAATATTCGCTCTAACGCGATTTTCGTTATAGCTTGGTCTTATCTCTTTCTCAACTAATTTATGTATTTCTGCAAATGCCTGCTCTTTGCTTTCAATATTTGAGCCACAGGAGGTCGTTAATAACACCAGTAAATTGGCAACGATAAGCGGTAAACTTATTTTTTTTAGCATAGTAGATTTATTATTCATGGTAAGTGTATTTTCTCTGTCTTTTTGGCGATTTCTGCCAGACTAACTAATCGAGATAGCGTATCAAGCCGCTCAAATTGATTAAAGGATTTAATATTAGCAACTTCAACGGCTGTTTCCATTAAGGCATTAAAGAGTTTGCGATTTTCTTCTAGCAAGTCATCTAGGTGCTTGTTTTGCTCCTGATATAAAACAGCCTGCTTGTCTTGGCGTTGCTGAACAGCGTCATTATTAATCTGCGCCTGATCAAGCTTATTACGTTTAATTGTTGCGATACTATGACCAATTGCAACCATATCGGTTAAATTTTGACTGGCGGTTAGCTGTACAGTACGTGCTGCTGATAAATAGGTCATTGGACTGTGTTTCTTACCTAAAAAGCGCGTCTCAACAACGGCATGATAATCTTTGATGATTTTGTGTAATACATCAGCCTGATGAACAGCCTCATCAAGCCCTAAATCGGTCAGTTCTTTTTTAGATAAAGTGATGCGGTCAAGTAATTGTTGGTGCTCATTCTGCTCTTTCTTTTCAAGCCAGCGCACATCATCCGCATTGGTATACCCCATTAGACGGTACATAATAGGGACTGAAAGAAACGCAATGATTGCAACTGCGGCATAAATAGAAGATAAAACCCAACCGCCTTGAAACCACCAAATAAATAGTGCTAGCAAAATTAGCGACAATAGGAAGGCACTAAGGGTGTAGTTTTTTAAAACTTTATAAATGGAAAAAATAGCTATCTCCTTGCATTCAATATATCCATCAAATATTAGCACTAAATGTTAGGAACTTCAGTATTAGTGTGATTAGCACAATGGATCGCCTGTATTGAGGCATGAAATATGAGCTTGAATTAAAAAGTAAATCATCACGGATATACTATCCTTATTCTATAATTATCAAAGGAGTATGAATGGAAAAATATGATGAAGGTGATAAATCAATTTTTGATCATCGTGAAGTCGTGCGAGATTTATTAATAGGTTTTGTTTATGAAGACTGGGTAAGTAAGCTGGGTCTGATATTCAAATTTAGTTTTTTACGTACCACTTACCGTAGGTTAGCTCAAAAAGTAGCGAGATAAGAATAAAAGCAAAGAAGATAATAATCGCCTTGGTATTGCTAGCGTAAGTATGAACCAATAGTGTTATCAGAGCACCACCACTGATGATACTGGCAAGCAGTAAGATAAATTTACTCGCACCAATCTGATCGCTCAAGCGGTATGCGCCAATATTGACAATAAAAAAGATTAGCAAAAAGCTACCACTGCCAATAATAGCGATTTCGGTTAAATCAACGGAGTTAGCTAAGAGCATACTGAGTATCATGGTGACGATAATACCAACAGTGGGGATTTGGCGAGATTCTCTTTCTAAAATCTTCGGTAATTCGCCTTCTTTGGCTAACATAAATCCCAGTCTTGAATTGCCATAAATGGTGGCATTGATGGCAGAAAAGGTTGCTAATAATGCGGCAACAGAAACTAGTGTAAAGCCGATTTGACCTAATGCGGGTTTTGCCGCCACCGCTAAGGCATAGTCTTGTGCTTTCATGAGTTGATCTTCGGGGACAGTGCCGACGGTAATCAGTGCAATGCAAATATACAGAAAAATAACGATAATCACCGAGCCATAAAATGCACGCGGTAAATTACGTTCAGGTTGTTTGATCTCTTCTGCGGCATTGGCGATAAGCTCAAAGCCTTCATAGGCAACAAAGATAATCATACCTGCCACGATAATCGAAAAGGAGTCACTCCAATGCTCAGGGGAGAAGCGTTGTACATCAACAAAAGAAGCCCCTGTCACCACAATCAATACCAATAACACCAGTTTGATGACAACAAATAATGTTTCGGACTTTTCCACAAACGCAACGCTGATATAATTAATCACAGCAGGCAAAAAGATCGCCAAGGTGATTAAGCCATGTTTTAGCAGGCTAGAATCACCCCAAGCTGTGCCTTTAAAAAAGGTTTGAGCGTAAGAGGAAAAGGCAACGGCATACAGTGAGATAGTCACCAAATAACTAAGCCAAAGCATTAAGTTAGCAGTACCTGAGAGCAAGTTATTTCCAAATGCCTTGTCAATAAAATACACCGTACCGCCACGATTTTGGTAAGCCACCGATAATTTTGCATAAGAATAAGCTGTCAATAAAGCAACAATACCCGCAAAAAAGAAAGCAACCGCCGTCGCCCCATGAGCCAGCGATACCGCCTCACCTAGAACGGCGAATATGCCCCCACCAACCATGCCGCCAATGCCGATTGAAATCGCACCATATAGCCCGATGCTACGCTTATTTTTATTCATTTGAGTTCCTAAATTTATTGTTTTTTTAATGAGATCTTAAGGCTTTAAATTCACGCCAGCTAATATAAACGCCGATAATAATGATAGTAAGTGCTATGGGG
>DRMS01000472.1 GCA_011322515.1 Leucothrix mucor | reverse complement strand
GCAGGGCTTTTGTTTTTAACGGCTTCTATCGATTTACCCAATGATAATGAGCGTGCAAATGAGTTAAAGTAATCACCTTCGCCTCCCACAATATCAATATTGGCTTTTTCAAGTGCAGTTGAGAGTACTTTGGCTTGATACTCAGCGATCTCTTTATCTGCATCTATTTGAATAATAGCTTGTTCAAAGGCTTTATCTAGTTTCATACGGAATTCTTCATGCTCGCGTGAGTTTTCGCTCATTTGCTCCATTGCTTTGAATTTTTCGACTAAGCCATCGGCTTCTGCCTTGAATTTTTCACGGGTGACAACAGCTTGCGCTAAGCCTATTTTTTCATTGCCTTTGGCTTCTGCATCGAGTTTTTGATGCAGGATATTGGCTTCCATTAACCCTTCTTTTTCCTTGGCAATGGTTTGTGCTTCGATGCCTTTTGCTTCTGCGCTCATGCGTTCTTGTAATACTCTAGCTTCAGCAATGCCTTCTTTTTCTAGAGCGACGGCTTTGGCTTCGGTTACTTTGGCTTCTGCAATACCCGCAGCGGCTTTTTCTGCACGCGTTCCTTCGGCTAGTTTTATTTGTGCATCGGCTTCTTTGGAGGATGCTTCTAGTTCTGCTTGCGCAAGAGTATTGATTTCTTTGGCTTTATGAACAGCTTTGATTTCATCGGCTTCTGCCTGTTTGACTTGTTTCACTAACTCTTCTTCGGCTTTCGCTTCTGCTTCTAAGATGGTTGCTTGTTTTTGGCGTTCTGCTTCACTGATGAGGCGTACATCATTGATTTTTTCCTCCTGTTCGGCAACGGTGCGGTCTACAGATACGCGCTCACGAATCACATTGGCAATTTCTTTCTTTTCTATTTCGAGCGCC
Organism: Leucothrix mucor; assembly: GCA_011322515.1. Taxonomy (GTDB): domain Bacteria; phylum Pseudomonadota; class Gammaproteobacteria; order Thiotrichales; family Thiotrichaceae; genus JAGLBW01. The sequence continues at coordinate 6,329 of DRMS01000472.1, read as the reverse complement.
TTTTCTTTTTCGATTTGTTTGATCGCAACTTCACGTTCTCTGGAGACTGTTTCTAAATCTCTAGCGCGTGTTACTTTTTCTTCTTCAATCGCAATGGCGCGTAGGCGATTATTTTCTGCAACTTCCACTTCACGCTGTTTATTTTCTTCAAGAATAGCTATTTTTTCAGCGGTTGCGATGCGGGCTCTTTCCTCACGAAGTCGCTCCTCTTCTTGTACTTTAATCGTTTCAGCCTCTTCGCGTGCTTGAATAGTATCTACTTCACGTTTTTGTCTGGCAACTGCATCGGCTTCTTGACGTTCTAACGCTAGCATTGCTTCACGGGTTTCTACGTTCTTTTTAGTGATTGCAAGTTCTTCATTGCGCTCTAATACATTAGTTGAGACATTTTGTGTTGCGGTCAATTCGGTGATTTTACGGATACCTTCCGCATCAAGGATATTATCGCTATCCAGTGCAGATTTAGGTGTTTGCTCTAAATAATCAATGGCAACATCTTCTAATACATAGCCGTTAAGATCATTACCAATAACCTCTATAATATTGTCACGAAAGCCAATGCGGTTTTCAAATAGGCTGATAAACTCCATTTGTTTGCCCACCGTTTTTAATGCTTCGGAGAATTTAGCATTGAATAGTTCATGTACGGAGTCTTTATCAGAAGCACGCTCAACACCAATGGATTTGGCTACTTTTAGCACGTCTTCGCTGGTTTCATTCACACGCAAATAGAAAGCAACGGTAATATCGGCACGGATATTATCGCGGCAGATGAGTCCCTCTTTATTGCGTCGGTCTATCTCTAAGGTAATTAATGAAATCTTCATTAATTCTTTTTTATTGATCACAGGCCAAACAATTCCGCCAGTGAATTTCACCGCAGGTACGGAGGACATATCATTGATAATTAATGCCCAGCCTTGTGGAACTTTGACGTAAAAACGGCTGAATGACAGAATAAGACCACTGACAATAATGGCGATGACTGCTAGGCTGATTAAAACGATGATAATTAGTGAGCTTCCCATTGTATTTCCTTGTTGTTTTTATAAGTGATTAGGTGGCGTAATGTAAGTAGGGCGCAATAAATCTAACATTTTTCTCGTACCCAAAAAGCGGGGCATAGCAATTTATTTTCTGATCTTCTGCGTTAGAACTTCGGGAAGTTATTCCATGCTCGTTCCTTACTATTGTGCTAAAGCTTGGTCAGTTGCGTAAACTTCACCGACCCTACAAAATGTGTGATTAAAAATTATTATTGTATTTCTTCAAGAATTTCAATTATATCCGTGTCGCCAAAATCTATACCGTATTGTGATAATAATACAGTTGCTTGTCCACGGTGATGTACTTGATGTAGAAAGAAATGATTGATCAAACTAGCAAACTCTTTTTTAAAGGGGAGTCCTTTTACATTATTGTATGCAAGTGAGGAATGAAGCTCTTCTTCTTGTAAGGAGTTGATCCAGCTAATAATTATTTTATCTATTTGTTGGCGTTCTTTTTCTAGTTGTTTAAAATTTTCAAATAGTATTGTATCTAGAGATGTTGGTTGGCTGATATGAGTAAAATAAGAGAGCGCCTTTTTGCTGGACGGATGTACTGCAAAGCGCTTTAGCCAGATAATATCACCTACTACTATATGATTTAATGTGCCTAGTAAAGATCCAAAAAATGCCCCTCGATTTTCTTTTAATTTTGTCGCTGATAATTCTCCTGTTGCTTTATATAATCTTTGATTCATTAATTGATTATATTCGCTGAGGTTTTGAAGTTGTTTTAGTTGGCTCATTTTGTTTGACTGAAAAACTAAAGTTTTCACTCCTGAATAATGATTTTAAGTAACTGCTTATATTCTATAAGTATTACTCTCAGTAAGATACTCTTTAAGTCGTACCTTATCCCCCGCCTTATAGTCATTAGGTTCTTTTGCACGAATTTGTAAAATCAAACCCGCCCCGCCGTCACTTAATTCTACAGTGCCATGCATCTGATTAACTTTTCCTGAGCGAATGGTTGCTGTTCTGCCTACAAAATCATTGGCTGATGCACCTTTTGTTTCTTTTCTTAATTTTTTAAACAGTGGTTTTAGAGGGCTAAGCAGGGTAATCACAATAGGTAAAGAAAGGGCAGGAGAGAGTACTAATAGCCAGAAGCCAAGTGCGATATGCACGATTTCATTATCAATATCTTTTGCCATTGTATTGAGAAAGAACTCAACCATATAAAAGCAGAGTATCCATGAGACAAAAACGATAAGTGATATGGATAGTGTTAGCGGAACACCATCAAGTCTGAATTTTGATAGCCAACCTGTCAGACCACCTGTATCACTGGAGGCATCAATATCAATGTCGGCATCTACTGCGTCAAAGCTACTTAGACCGACCATTGATATGAGCCAGTAAATAACGACTAATCCTAACAGACCAGTGTAGAAAATAGTGGGGAAGGTTAGGGCGTTATTTAAGAATTCGATCATGGATTATTATTATTTTAATTCGTTTTTTGTGAGTAATGTATTGGTATAAGATTATGCGTAATCATGTAACCATTTGGAAATACGCGTTAGTATTTTCTGAAAGTCGTTATGTTTTACAGGTTTCAGCAAATAGGTTGTTGCGCCTGCGAGAATGCCTTCCACTTCGTCAAGTGGCTCTGTTTTACCACTGAGCATAATAACAGGTGTTCTTTTATAATTTGCTTTTTTGCGAAGTTGCTTACAAACTTCATAACCATAGATATCGGGCATAATAATGTCCAGAAAAATAAGGTCATATTGTGTTTTATTAATCTTTTCTAAAGCATCTTTGCCACAATCGGCATAATCGGCACTGATTTCTGTATCGCGTAACTCAAGTTCGAGTTGTTTTCTAATCGCTGCACTGTCATCTACAACTAAAGCATGGAATTCGCCTCTTTCTGTTTTGGCTACGTTGCTTTTTTTGATAGGTTTATTCACAGGCTTTTTTGCTTGCTGTGATGCTTCTGTTATTCCATTCTTTTCAACATCAACATCAACATCAACATCAACATCAACATCAACATCAACATCAATAGATTGTTGATATTGTTCGCAGGCTTGCTCTAAAGCGTGCATTACTCGTGTAATTAGCATGGGACGTTTTATTTTGTAATCGCCAATGACGCAGTTGTCATTATCGCTAATGCTGACAATAATTTGTAATTGCTGTTGTTGCAATGCCGATGCCATTGCGTCTGGATCGTCATTAACAATGATAATTCCAGCTGTTTCGACAGAGCATTTATGAAATGCTTTGCCTTTTTTCGCTATAAATTCAATGACACGATCAAATACCGCTAGGTCTTTTGTTGATAGCCCAAAAAAACAGAGTCCTACGCTGTTCATTTTATTCCCCATTGTTTTTCAACCTTTTTTAGTTTTTTAGGAGTTTCATATTGCTCAATTGCAGTTTGCAAGGTGCTGTTGTCGACTGGTTTGATTAAATATTCATCGACACCAGCTTGCCTTGCAAGTGTACGATGTTTTGTGGTGCTACGTGAGGTTACCATGATAACTGGTAGATCCTTTGTTTCAGCCCAGATGCGTAGCGACTCTACCAGTTCTAGTCCATTCATATTGGGCATTTCCAGATCGGTAATAACCAATTTAAACGGGGTTTTTTCTAATTGGCGTAATGCATCAGCGCCATCAACCGCGGTGCCAACTTCATGCCCTAATGCTTCAAGCATTAATCGCAGTGCGGTGCGGTTACTCAGCGAGTCATCTACGACCAATATTTTATTTTGGTTAATATTAATTGCGGCTGAATTAGTGATATTAATCGCTGTTTTTAGGGCTCTTTTTACAGAGGTTTGCAAGAGATCAAACAGGTTTAGCACGGGCGCTACTACACCATTTGGTAGTAAACAAACGCCATTAACACCTGTAATATTGGTCATCCACGGCTTCAGTGTTTTAATGGTGATATTAAGTGGTTTAAGTATTTGATCAACATAGAGTGCATAGTGTTTGCTACGATGTTTGATAATGAGCACTGTTTGGCTTTTATCAGTAACAAGTCTTGATGTTGACCAAGATAGCAACGTTGAGAGCGCTAATAAGGGAATTTGTTGTTGCTGATAATCTAAAAATAATCGACCACTTTTTTCTATCACACTGTTTCGGCTTAGGTAGTAAACCTGCTGAATAGATGCATTAGGAATAGCTAAGGTATTACCCAAAACATCAACTAATAAAATATTAGCAGTGGATAGCGTTAGCGGAATCTGTATGCGCATTTCACTGCCTTGGTCTTTGTGACTATCAATGGAAATATTACCTGATAGATTTTGCACCGCTAGATTAACCACATCCATGCCTACACCACGACCTGAGGTTTCTGTTACCTCATCTCGCGATGATAAGCTAGGCAATAAAATCAGGCGCAGTTTTTCTTCTTTTGAGAGTTTTTTATCGCTATCGATTAACCCTTTTTTAATAGCGGCTTGATAAATCATCTCAGGATCAATTCCCGCACCATCATCTTTAAGTGTTAAGACAACCTGATCACCTTGCTGGATAAATTTTAGCTGAATTTTGCCTATTTTATCTTTAGATTTTTTAATGCGGATTTCGCTAGTTTCAATGCCGTGATCAATCGCATTGCGCAGTAAATGGAGCAGGGGATCGACCAAACCTTTAATAATATCGGTGTCTAGCGCTATCTCATCACCTAGAATCTCTAATTTCGCTTCTTTATTCGTCTGACGGCAGGTTTCACGCACAATGCGTTGCAGACGTGGGGTTAGAATGTTGACGGACTCCATGCGCATATTAAGAACGGTGCTATTCAACTCATTATTAATTCGTTTCTGCGTTTGTGCCTGTACTTTTAATTCGCTTAATTTCTGCGCTAAAGAGATCGATATTTTGCGATCATCTTCAATGGTTTCAGAGAGCAACCCTGCAATACTGTGTAACTCGTTATAGCTATCCATTTCTAGGCTATCCATCGAGGGCTTATCAGTCTGACTACTGGCATTTATGATAGTTTTATTGTCAGTTTGATTAACACCCATTGCACTTTGCTGATTTATAGCCCATTCTAGCTCATCCAACATACTGCGAACACGCTCATTGCGCTCATTAAGAGACTGTCTGTTACTCAGTAAATCACTAATTTGATCTACCATTTGTGTATTAGCCGTTATTAACTCACTGCTAAAACCTAGTAGGTTATCGATGGTTGAGACGGGTACGCGTAATGTGGTTTCATTTAGGTTAGCGCGTTGGGTTGTTGGTGTTATTTCCTCCAAGGTTGTGGGCGCAGAAGGAGGGGGGAGTATCTCTGATAGTGGACGAAAGTTTAGACTAAATTTGCTATTTTTCTTGGATTCATCTGTGCCAGTTTTTTCCTGATGTTGTTTTGTATCAGACGTAATTTCAGACCGACTGTGCTTATTCTGTTGCTGCGCTACTACCTTCTGCTCAACGGACTCTTTTTCTGCTAATTGCTCAACGGATTCTTTTTCTGCTAATTGCTCTACGGACTCTTTTTCTGCTAATTGCTCTACGGATAAATGTTGCCGCCAATTGCTTAACTTTTTATACAAGGCTGGATATTCTTTAGGTGGTGAGCCTTCAGAAAGCAAAGAATCATAAAGGCTTTCTAATAAATTGGCAGATTCAGTAAGCAATATGGACAGACTAGAGGGCAGTTTATTATTACTAGCATAATCGAGAATTTCTTCTAACGGCTGGCAAATATTAGCCACAGGATTAATACCCACCGTAGCGCTGGATCCTTTAATACTATGTGCCAAATGAGATGTCTTTTGGCAAATATTACTCAGAGTTTTGCTTATTTTACCTTTATTGGCTTTTTCTAGTTTGGCAATATCCCGAAGCAATTTTGCAATTTCTACTACATGCTCAGGCGTTTCGCCCATATAGGCTTCTAATAATTCAGGATGTATATTTTTATCCCACTCTAGGGCATAGTTGCTGTCTTTATCTTGAGTGTCAGATTTGCTTGCCGAATTAGCTGTTTTATCTACTTTATTATCAGATTCAACATCTACTTTTGCTGGTTGATAAATATACCCAGAGGAGAACTTTTTATCCCATTGGGTTAATTGTTCCAGTAATTGTGGATAGTGTTGTGGGGGCTGACTTTGGGCGAGTAAACTCTCAAACATAGCCTCCAAACAATCGGATGATTCAACTAACAAGTCGGCGACTTTAGGGGGGAGTTGTTGTTCTACAGAATACTCCAATATGTCTTCCAGCTTATGCGCAAAGCTGGCAACTGCATCAAGTCCAACCACTGCGCTAGAGCCTTTAATAGTGTGCGCAAGCCGTGCGG
>DRMS01000471.1 GCA_011322515.1 Leucothrix mucor | reverse complement strand
TCTTCATCGCGTCCAATGATAGGGTCAATTTTGCCTTGCTCAGCGCGCTCAGTAAGATCGATGGTGTATTTTTTAAGTGCTTCACGTTGGTCTTCTGCATTTGGATCATCAACAGATTGCCCTCCACGCACATTATTAATCGACATTTCTAAGGCTTCCTTCATTGCCCCCATTTCTTTAAGCAATGTGCCAACTTTACCTTTGTCATCAAGCGCAGCGAGTAAGAATAATTCAGATGAAATATATTGATCATCACGTTTCTGCGATAATTTATCGGTTGCATTGAGTAGGCGTGATAAGTCATTGGAAACATGGATTTCACCGTTGTCACCCCCTGAAACACTGGGCATGGACTCTAGCGCTTCGCCCAGTTGGGAGCGTAATAGATCAACCCTAACGCCTGTTTGTGATAATACACTGCGCGCAATGCCACCTTCTTGGTCTAATAAGGCGATCAATAAATGCACTGGCTCAATAAACTGGTGATCTTTGCCTAATGCTAAGGATTGTGCATCTTGTAATGCTAGTTGAAATTTACTGGTTAATTTATCGGTTCTCATCGTAAGTTCTCCTCGTTTATTAGAGCCATCAACTACTGTTATTAATTATTTAGACCTCTGTACAGAGTATTTAGACTCTAAATTAATTATCTACTAGCTATATAGTGGCGATAGTGGAGGATACAACTATAAATTTCTCCCTCAACCTTCCAAAAAAGTCCCAAACTTAACAAATTTACTATGCCAGTATGAATTATCCATAGTGGTAATTTTCACTTTACTACGTCGATTAGGTGCATGGATAAACTGGCGGTTGCCAATATAAATTCCAACGTGATTACTTTTGGCGCTGGTTTTAAAAAATAGCATATCGCCAGGTTGTAGCTTGGCGTAATTCACTGTACGGCTTCTATTTCGTTGCGCCGCTGCGGTGCGTGGAATATTGATACCTGCGCCATTTTTATAGATATAAGTCATTAAGCCACTGCAATCAAAACCTTCTCTAGGGCTTGAACCGCCGTATTTATAGCGTGTGCCTAACGCTTGATAGGCTAGTTTAATGGTACTTTGACGCGCTTGAAGGGTAGGAGAGTCATTTGGAGTTTGTGAATAGTGTTGTTGAGGAGGAGGTGGTGTGTATTGTTGTGCTCTTGGCATAACAGGGGGCGGAGAATACTGTCGTTGTACAGGAGGTGCAGGCGTGTAGCGAGGATGAGGTCTTTGTGCGTATCGTTGTGGTGGCGTGCAGGCTGTTGTGAATAGTGCTAAGGCAATAAGCCCAAGTATAGGGGATTTATTTTTCATTATTTTGTCCACTTAGTATTATTATTATTATCAGGAACATTTATATTCCTTTGTTTGCAAACAAAACAGTTTATCATTGCGGATATGCTACTTTGATGCAATTAGATAAATGGTTTATAGACTCCTGTTTTTTGCTTAGGAACGTGCACGTTCCTAAGTTACTTTGTAGACAAAAAATAAAGTTTATTTTGACGATGATGTGGCTGAAGTGGTATCTATAGTGAGTCTGGTCATTTGGCTTTTTTATTGTTGTTGATCTTTCACTAAGGAACGAGCATGGAATAACTTCCCGACGTTCTAACACAGAATTTTTATTTCAGATGGGATGAACTCATGAGGCGCATAGTCATTCTACGCAACGAATGAGATCATTCAAGCTGGGATAAAAAAGCAAGTTAGAGATCGGGAAGTTGTTTCGTGCTCGTTCCTAAAGATACTAATTGACTGTTATTAATATAAATTTGTTATACCAATAATAAATAAGGAACACGCTTGTGAAGGAAACAAAATTTTTAAGATTAAAACTCCAGCAGAGTCTAATTGATAATCTAGCAACCTTAGATTATCAAACCATGACACCGATACAAGCGCAGAGCTTGCCTGATATATTGGATGGCAAGGATATTATTGGTCAGGCTAAAACTGGCTCTGGTAAAACCGCCGCTTTTGCTCTGGGAATTTTGCAACAGCTTGATGTCAAGCGGTTTCGTATCCAAGCATTGGTGCTTTGTCCTACGCGCGAGCTTGCTGAACAGGTAGCTCAAGATATACGCAAACTTGGGCGTGCTATTCATAATATCAAAGTGCTTACTCTCTGTGGAGGCATGCCTTTTGGACCACAGCGTGGATCACTCGAACACGGTGCGCATATTATTGTCGGCACACCAGGGCGCGTTGAAGATCATCTTAATAGGCGCACGTTAAAACTCAATGATGTCAATATACTGGTGCTTGATGAGGCGGATAGAATGCTGGAAATGGGCTTTCAGGAACAGCTTGATGCCATTATTGACCGTGTACCTGATCCGCATCAAACTCTTTTGTTTAGTGCAACCTTCCCGCCTACAATCAAAAAAATTAGCAACCGCATTATGCAACGACCTGTGATGATCAAGGTCAAAGAAGCGCATGATAATAAGACGATTGAGCAACATTTTTATAAAATAGACTCTGAAAAGGAACGCATCACTGCACTGCGCTTGCTCTTGCTACACTTTCAACCTGCTTCCGCCGTGGTGTTTTGTAATACTAAAATTGCAACAGAAGAAGTGGCTTATAAACTAGCAGATAAGGGGTTTAGCGTCCTCGCTCTCAATGGAAATTTGGAACAGCGTGATCGAGAAAAAACATTAGCGCAATTTGCAAATAAAAGTATTACAGTGCTCGCAGCAACCGACGTAGCCGCGCGTGGACTGGATATAGAGGCGATTGAAATGGTGGTGAATTTTGATATTGCGCATGACCCAGAGATTCATTTACACCGCATAGGACGCACAGGACGGGCTGGAAACTCAGGCATAGCTTGTTCTTTATACAGCGACAAAGAAGCGCATAAATTAGCCTTGCTAGAGGGTGATATTGATCCAATCCTTGAAACAGAGCCATTGCCTTCAGACGATAATCTGGATAAATCTCCCGTACAAGCAAGCATGGTCACACTGCTGATTGATGGCGGAAAAAAACAAAAATTACGTGCAGGCGATATTTTAGGTGCATTAACCAGTAAAAATGGCATTGCAGGAAAGCAAGTTGGTAAAATTCAACTATTTGACAATTGGGCTTATGTTGCCATTGATCATAAGGTCGTTAAAACAGCACTGGATAAATTGAATAAGGGCAAATTAAAAGGACGCTCTTTTCGAGCGCGTCAGGTGCGTAATAAGTCGCACAATAAACAATCGGATAGTGGCGCGCATCTTTATGGGCGATATTGATGCTCAATGGTTATCTACTGCCCACGCATAAATAATTTATCTAATTGATCAAGAGTAAGTTGCGTCCAAGTCGGTCGTCCATGATTGCATTGTCCGCTGCGTTCAGTACGTTCCATATCGCGTAGTAGGGCATTCATTTCTGCTACGTTTAGCTTATGGTTTGCACGAACTGAGCCGTGACATGCCATGGTGGAGAGTATTTCATTCATGGTCTGTTGAATACGCTCACTGCTGCCGTGTTGGAGTAAATCAGCTAATACGTCTCTTAATAGACTGGCAGTATCTGCCTTTTTTAATAAGGAGGGTACGGCGCGAATAACCAGTTTTTCGGGGGCTAGGCGGTCTATGGAAAAGCCTAGTTGTTCAAATACTTCTGCATGTTCAATAGCGCAATTAGCTTCTTTTTTGCTGACGGCTACGGGGTTGGGGACGAGTAGTGGCTGAGAGCGTATATTGTCTTTTGCCATACTCTTTTTTAGATGTTCGTAGGTGATGCGCTCATGGGCGGCGTGCATATCGACAATAATTAATCCCTGTGCATTTTCTGCAAGTATAAAAATTCCATGTAGTTGCGCAAGGGCAAAGCCTAGCGGTGGAATTTCGCCAGTGTCTCTGTAATTATTTTCAGTTTGTACTGCTAATGAACTAGGCGTATAGCTATTTTCGTTAGGTGAGTGGGGTATAAAGGGATTACTGTTTTTACTATCAGGTGCTTGATGTAGTTGCTTATAAACTTCCATTTGATCACGCACAGGAATCGTTAAATTTGCCTGTGTATTCTGGAAGGGGTAATTATTTTGTGCTTGTCCACGGTTATCCGCTGTATTATTAAGATGAGTAGGTTCTTGCTCAGTCGCATTAGGACGTATATCTGCCAATGCTTTATGCAGGGTGCGATAGAGAAAATCATGCACCAATCGCGCTTCACGAAAACGTACTTCATGCTTTGTAGGATGCGCATTGACATCCACTTGTTCAGGGTCAAGTTCTAAAAAGAGTAAATAAGCGGGATGGCGACCATGATAGAGTACATCTTGATACGCTTGGCGTACCGCATGGGTGACAATGCGATCACGTATAATGCGCTCATTGACATAGAAATATTGCAAATCAGCTTGTGAGCGTGAGAAAGTAGGCAGACCAACCCATCCCCATAATCTTAGCCCTGTTGCCTCAACTTCCACATACAATGATTGCTCCATAAAGGCAGGGCCAAATATTTCAGCTACACGTCGTTCAGATGAGGTGCGGTCTTTGGCGGGTTGCAAATGCAGTACGGTTTTACTGCCATGCTTGAGGCTAATGCCTGTTTTGAAGCGGCTTAGGGATATTTTTTTAACCACGTCTTCTATATGGCGAAACTCGGTTTTCTCTGTTTTTAAGAATTTGCGTCGAGCGGGGACATTGAAGAATAAATCGCGCACATCAATGGTTGTACCTTGCGGATGAGAACAAGGCTCTGGTTGATCAAATTCATCCCCCCCATTGCCTGATAATGTCCAGCTTTGTTGATGTGCTTCACTTTTTGAACTGATGGTTAAACGTGAGACGGAGGCGATACTAGGTAATGCTTCACCACGAAACCCCAGTGATCGTACATGCTCCAAATCATCCAAAGAGGCTATTTTACTCGTAGCATGGCGACTGAGTGCAAGGCTAAGTTCATCTTTAGGAATGCCACAACCATTATCACGAATGCGTATGCGCTTACTGCCACCTTGCTCTATTTCTAGCTCTATTTGCGTTGCACCTGCGTCTAGGGAATTTTCCAATAGTTCTTTAACCACCGAAGCAGGGCGCTCAACGACTTCACCAGCAGCTATTTGATTGATAAGGTGTGAGGGGAGTTGTTGTATTGCCATATTGATAAGGGGGAGGATTAAAAGTCTTTGGAAAACTAGATTGTGATTATTTAAACAGCAATCTGACGCAAATGCTTACCAACGGCCAGTTGTGCGCCTAATAATCCTAATACACTACTGATTGCTAGAATGAACAGCGTTGCAGTCACATCTAATCCGCTAATGGTAAAATGACTGCCATACAAGCGCGCTAGATCATTCACGGGCGAAATAAGAAAAAGCAATGAAAAATGTACGATGACTAGACTTAAAATACCGCCAAATAATCCATACCATATTCCGCCATATAGAAAAGGACGGCGAATATAGGCGTTAGTAGCGCCAATGAGTTTGGTAACTTCAATTTCTTCCTTGCGATTTTCAATATTAAGCCGAATGGTGTTTCCAACGACCAATAAAACAGTCAGCGCAAGCAAGAAGGAAATAACCAACACGGATCTATCTGCAATATGCAATATCGCCAGCAATCGTTGTACCCATTCAATATCCATTTGCACTACATCGACATCAGAATACAACTCTAATTGTCGTGCTAGCTTGGCAAGATCAACCTCAGGATTGTTTATTAAGCGCATCCTCGGGGTAATAACCAGCACATGCGGTAGTGGGTTTTCTTTTAATGTTTCTAGTGTTTCAGCAAAGCCTGTTAATTGCTTGAATTTTTCTAAGGCATCATCACGGGTGACGACTAAAACATGGTCGATTTCATTTAGATCAGAGAGTAATTCTGCGCGGTCTTTTGCTTGTTGTTCGGTGATATTTTGTTGCATAAACAGTGAGATGGTGGGTATCTCGCGTTTATCATCGGTAAGGGTTTTTAAGTTTAACAACAGTAAATGCAAACCCGCTGGTAGAGATAGCGCAATCGCAATGGCGGCAAGCGTGATCCACGTTGAAAGTGGGGTTTGCCAGAGTTGTTTTAAGCTGTATTTGAAGGCTGTTTTATGCTGTCCGATACTGCTAAGCGTTGGTGTTGTTGCTTGATGAGTCGATGTTTCTTGAGAGCTTGACGTTGCCATAATAATTAAGCTCCATGTACTTTTTGTAAGACGATAATACGTTTCTTCATTGTTTCTATCAGCAATTGATCATGACTGGCAATTAATACGGTAGAGCCTAGTTCGTTGAATTGCTTGAAGGTACACATAATATCATGCGCTAATGCAGGGTCTAAATTTCCTGTTGGTTCATCGGCAAGAATAATGCTAGGTTTATTAACTACCGCACGAGCGATGCCAACACGTTGTTTTTCACCTGCGGATAACATTAAGGGAAATTCTTTGTCTCTGCCGAGTAAATTCACCTTATCTAAAGCAGCATGAATGCGGCGTTTGATGTCAACAGGTGGCATACCTGAAATCATTAATGGCAAGGCAACATTATCATAAACAGTGCGATCTGAAAGTAGGTGATGATCTTGAAAAATGACGCCGATAGTGCGTCGATAGGCAGGTACTTTTCCACTTCTTAGTTGTTGCAGATCCATGCCATCAACAATCACTTTGCCTTGATTGGGGCGTTCTAATAAGGCGATTAGTTTTAGTAGCGTACTTTTGCCCGCGCCAGAATGCCCTGTAATAAAAGCCATTTCGCCACGTTGTATGGTCAAATTTACATTGTATAGCGCAATCTGTCCTGTCGGATAGCGTTTGCTAACTTCTTTAAATTCGATCATAAGTGGTGCAGATCCTGAAGGGGGTTAATGGGAGTATAAAGGGTAACATAATTTCAGGTTAATTATCTAATTTGAATTTATCATAGCAATTGATTTTATTGGCTTTCATGTTTCTTTTTTAGTTTTATATACACCTCCCCAGCAGGATGATTAATATGGAATGCTGATTGACAGTCGGGGCAGTGTAGCAATGTTTCTAAGCGACTGCTTTGACTAATCTCACTAATAATCAAGCGTGCATCCCGATGGCTAAGCCCTAGTTTATGGCGTAATGCATCTAGCTTTTTCTGTTCATTTTTTGAAATAATGCCATCTTGCATGAATTTGTAGACTTCTGTTTGAAATGTTTCTCGGCGACGGTTTATTTCTGCGCTAAAGCCTGACGCCATAATGCCAGCAGGTAGTGCTGCCATTGTAATGCCCGATATGGCAATAACCCCACCGAGTAACTTCCCACCCGCAGTGATTGGGATGACATCACCGTAACCAACCGTTGTTAGGGTGACCGTTGCCCACCATAGAGATCTTGGGATGCTACCAAAGGCTTCAGGCTGAACTTTTCCCTCTATTAGATGCATCCCTGTTGCTGCCAATATAATAATAATGCCAAGAATAAAAAAAGCAGAGAAAAAAGTGGTTGCTTCATATTTTAATACGGTAAGTAAAACATCCATTGAGCGTGCATAACGGGTTAGTTTTAAAGCACGAATCAGGCGCAAAGAACGCAGTATAAGTAAATCATCCGCAATAAAAAAGCCAAGAAAAAAGGGTAAAATAGCCAGTAAATCAATAATCGCCATCGGCGTTACTATATGTTGCAAACGTAGTTTCAGATCAGATTTTTTATTGCTATTGGTCGCTTCTGGTGCGATCCATACTCTTAATAAATAATCGATACTAAAGAGACTAAAAGCAAAGAACTCAAAGTAGTAAAAGCCGTTTTCATACTGATTGGCGAGGTCTTTATCTGACTCTAAAATGACAGAAATTACGCTACTAATTATCAGCACCACTAAAAATAAGTTGATACTGAAACCTAGCCTTCCGCCCGTGTGTTTTTCCAGAATCTGGTAGGTCTTTTTTCTAATATTCATAATATTGGCTACTTAGGAGCAGTCCTGAAATAAAATGCTGTTTTTCTGCCAGACTACTATTTTTTGTCTGAGTCGTATCCGATAGGAGGTGCATAGGAACGAGTGATGGGTACGGATCAGGCGAAAAATAGTTGGCAGAAATCTGCATATTATTTTGGGACTGTTCCTCAATGCAACGAAATTAGGACTATACTCGTATTAATTAAATCTATTCCAAACAATAGGCGACTTATAACGATAAGTAAACTTTAGGCAAACTTTATGCAACAGATAAATGCTACGAATAAACAGCTAATGGCAACAGAGCAACGATTAATAGTCTTATGGAAGCGCTTTGGCGGCAGTGTAGTAGGTCGTTGGATATTTGATCGTCTATTATGTTATAACGTACCGTATTCAGGCTCAATTAGCCCACAGGTTAAAAAACTATCACCAGGATTTGCTGAAGTGTGGATGCAGGATAAGCGCAAATTACGAAATCATTTGCACTGCATCCATGCGATAGCATTAGCTAATCTGGGTGAATTAACCAGTGGATTGGCAATGGTTGCTGCCCTATCACCTTCAACGCGAGCAATCGTTAGTCATATTGAAATGGAGTATATAAAAAAAGCGCGTGGAACATTAACCGCTGCGGGTGTGGCGAAACCGCCTGAAAATATTACTAAACCTACCCGCGTATTGGTTCATGCAGAAATTGAAAACCAACAGGGAGAGATTGTTGCTGTGGCGCATGTAATGTGGCATCTCTCGCCAAAAGAGCCAAGATGAAGACACTAGAGACCGCAACATTAAGCACCGCATTAACACAAGATGCAGCTATTCGAGTGCCTCTCATTTGTGGTCCTATGTATCCCTGTTCTAATGTAGAACTAGTCGCAGCTGTATCAGAAGCTGGGGGCTTGGGAGTGGTGCAGCCTGTCTCACTCACTTTTGTCGAAGGTTTAAAATTTCGTCAAGGTTTGCAAAAAATTAGAGAATTAACTCAAAAACCGATTGCGATGAATGTATTAATAGAAAAATCATCGCAACGCTATCATCAAAAAATGATCGAGTGGGTGGATAGTGCATTAGATGAAGGGGTGCGCTTTTTTATCACCTCACTCGGTAAGCCAGATTGGGTGGTTAAGCGGGTAAGTGAAGTTGGCGGGCTTGTTTATCACGATGCAACTGAACGTCAATGGGCGCAAAAAGCCTTAGATGCAGGTGTCAATGGTCTGATAGCCGTCAACCAACGCGCAGGTGGGCATCTTGGCAATGACTCTAAAGAAGCATTGTTTGATGAATTAGCTGGTTTGGGATTGCCACTTGTCTGTGCTGGTGGGATTGGTAATGCAGCGCAATATAGAGAGGCAATGGATTTAGGCTATGTCGGTTGTCAATTGGGAACACGTTTTATTGCAACCAAAGAATGCTCCGCCAGTGATGCTTATAAACAGGCAATTGTTGATGCGGATGAAAGTCAGATTGTTG
>DRMS01000470.1 GCA_011322515.1 Leucothrix mucor | reverse complement strand
GCTTAATTTCTTTAAACTTCTTAAGGCTAAAAAATGATGAATAAAGAAATATTTAATAGGCATAGATATATTGTACCCATCTTATTGTTATGCAACCTATTTTTCACCTCTCATAGCATTGCCGCAGATGCGCCTAGTGATGCACTCAAAGCATTTTATCAGCATGTCGCAAAACAAGAATGTGTGGATGCATTAACATTACGTCCTGATTACTCGCTACAGCGTTGTAAAAAAGTCAGTAAAGTTCATATTCATAAAGTAACCACTGAACTCAGTGATGAGGCTAATGCTGTCTTACTGCTAGAGCTTGATTCATTTTATAATAATAAAAAGAGTTATTTCTTTGGCTATGTGCGCATGAGCAAAAAAAAGGGAAAATGGGTGGTTGTTGGTCCCTTTAAAAGCAAGGAAGACTATTGGCTGGATGAGTATGTGAAAAGCTATATTCCAGGACAATTTAAGGGGCTATCTGAATCTGTAAAAAAGAAAAAATTTACCCCACCACCTGCACCCCAAATTACTTCAAAAAAAGCGCCTCAAAAAGAAGATATTATTGCGGATGAAAAAATAGCACCACCTGGTGATTCAATTGATGCAGATGAATTTATCCCAGAGGAAGCTAATAAAAAAGAGAACCCTACTGCTAAGTCTCCTATTGTAAAAAATAACCCTATTAGCACGACATCAACTAATCCAGAGGTTGATAAATTTCTAACGGGTGATTATGCAGTACAAGGAAACTATACCTCTCTATTAAGCAAAATACGTCAATATTTCTCTGCTAATGCAAGTGCTACTATTTTGTTAATTGATAAAAGCCGCCGTATGATTTACCTCTATAATGCACAAAATTTATTACTCGCCTTTTTTCCGATTCTTTCCTCTGATAATTCTAGCTTTCTATCAGGTCTTTATAGGGTGAACCCCGATAAACCTATAAAATCGGAAAAAGATGCCGCTCTACAGGGAGGTCAGCCAATTCTACTAAAAAGAATGCTACGACAACAAGATAACAAAAATAGTCAGCCTTTTTATATCCGCGATCTATTTGATACTGATACAAAAAACAGCTTACAACTTAGCCCTATTGACAGTAAAAAATTGCAAAAACTGCTTTTGACTCCCTCAATTGCCTATATAGGACAATAGTCTTAACTAAAGGATATAATCAATTGAATCGCATCAAAAAAGAGTAATTTTTATACTATCTTGTTGATTATTCTCAATGCATACACCATAATATAGTCAGAAATGGATTTCTTTAATTAACATGCACTTGCGTAACACTCTTATCACACCCCTTTAAATACTTGATAACGTGATTTCGCTAAGTGCTATCAAGTGTAGATAATACTCATGCGTGTAATGGGAATGTTGGTGATACTCGTCATCGCTATGTTTATCATTTTATTGTCTTTTATGACAATAAATGACAAGCAGACGAATCCATCAGAAAACACACAAACAGCACAAACTCAGTCTTCTTCAGAAGCTACGTCGGGTAGTGTCGTCAGTACGCCGCTCACTTTGCCAGGTAAACAAGATTTACAGTTTCAATACATTCAAGAACAGTTGAAAAATAAACGTAATGAAACAGAATTAAGTTACCAGCAAAAAATTGAACTTCAGCGCATGGAATTCAATAATCTTACGGCGCAACAACGCATGTTGCATGAAAGAGAAATGCAAAAAAACGCACAATCAAATGCAGAAAAACTCAAACAACAGGAGCTACAACAAGCTTATTTATTGAAACAACAAGAAATGACTAAGCTAGATAAGGACAAGCAGTATGAAGCGGGTATGACTGATAAATTGCTGGAATTTGAAACCAAAAAACTGCGAATGTCACAAACACATGAAGAAGCATTAGCACTGCAGAAAACCAATGCACAACAGCAATCAGCACTCAGTACTATTTTAGTTTTTTCTGCCTTGATTTTTACGATTAGTTTTGCGTACTATATTATTTCTTCACATAATATTTACCGCAAAAAAGAACTGGCTAAATTAGAACATGAAAAATTATTTGCGTTAAAACAGCAAGAAGCGATGCAAGAAACTCGCATTAAGGTGTTAGAATCCATTGCCGACTTACCAGGTGCAGATAAGAAAGAAATTATTGAAGGGCTGGTAGGATTAAACCGAACTTACGAGGAGTTGGAGAATAAAGCCGATAGAGCGCCTCCAATTGAAATAGAATTAACAGACTTAAATCCACCACAAATGAAGCAGGAGCCAAAGGCATAGCAAAGCCCTCTTTGATAAAAATAGTGCAAAGACTCTCCGTTACTTTATTGCGAGACTTATATTGTGGTGGATAAGTCTCGTCTACAAACAGTCTATCTTGTTGATGGTGCGAGAACCCCCTTCAGCCATCACCTACGCCAAGATTCAAAGACAACGCCACCTTACTCCAAGCTTGATTTAGCCGTTTCAACCGCACAAACATTACTTTTAAAACAACCCTTCACTGCATCACAGCTTGATGATATTGTCATTGCTAGCAGTACCGCAAATACCCCTAAAGATCTCGCACAGCAGTTAGCTAAACGTCTGCAATGTCAAGCCACACTCATTCCACATACCTTTACTGCTGGCGAAAACTGCGCTATACAAGCGCTACACTATGCGCATCAACAAATTGCATTTCAACAAAAATCACTGCTGTTGTTAGGTGGTGTTGAAATGTCGATAGCAAAGCCAGTTACGCTCAATCATGCACTATCAGCATGGATTAGAGAATGGCAAGCGGCTAAAGGGCTGGCAAATAAATTAAATATCCTAAGCCAACTTCATACCCAATATTTTCAGAAAAGTGCGACAGGCAATAGAGAAGAAAACGACTCTCTCTTACAGAAAGAAAAAGCTGAAAAAACAGCAAATTTTCTTTCAATCTCAGCAGAGGCAATGGCAGAGTATGTAAAATTAAGCCAGCGCCGACTTAAATATGCACAGCGTAATAAATTGCTAAAAAATATTACGCCTGTATTTTATCCTAATGGTTCCAGTCTGCATCGTGATGAAGATATTATTAATGCAGATCCTGAATCATTACAACAAACCATTATGACTGGCAACCCACCCACAGGGATTATCACTAAAGCCAGTGTCAGCCAAGCAACCGATGGCGCTTGCCTACTGCTATTAGCCAATCAAACGATGCTCGACAAATATAATTTATCACCTTTGGCAACATTATCAGAACCAAACTGGGACAATAAAGATAATGCCATTGAAAGCCTTCTAAAGGCTAATCAATGCCAAGCAAGCGATATTGATTACTGGGAATGGGATGAAACCTCCGCAGCAGAAGTGCTTGCGCTAGAAAAAAAGCCCCAGTTTGCATCCATTGAAGCCTTTCAATCACTAAGCAATGTCAATATTGATGGTGGATCACTCGCCTTAGGAAGCCCAAATAGCGCCAATAAATTTCGCAGTATTTTACAATTAGCCTCCATATTGCAACGAGAAAAAGCGCAAAAAGGTATTTGCCACTTTAGTTTCGTCAATGGTCAAAGTAGCGCCCTGTTATTACAAAATAATCAGGAGACTGAAAAATGACAGGTTTTCAACATATTAGTATTGCAAGAACAAGAGATGATATTGTCTGGCTAACCATTGATTCTCAAGACAGTAGCGAAAATGCCCTGACCATTAGCCTGTTAAAAGAAATGCGTGAAGTGCTTGATAATCTG
This sequence comes from Leucothrix mucor, assembly GCA_011322515.1. Classification (GTDB taxonomy): domain Bacteria; phylum Pseudomonadota; class Gammaproteobacteria; order Thiotrichales; family Thiotrichaceae; genus JAGLBW01. The sequence continues at coordinate 4,100 of DRMS01000470.1, read as the reverse complement.
CAAGGCAAGCGTTTTAAAGGGCTTATCATCTCTTCAGCCAAATCAGGTAGCTTTATTGCAGGTACGGAGCTAGACACTCTACTCAAATTGACAACAGAGAAAAAAGCAGAAATATACACCAGTCTAGGCAATCAATTATGTCGTCGTATCAGTCATCTAGACTTCCCGACCATTGCCCTAATTAATGGCAATTGCAGTAATAGTGGTCTGGAAATAGCATTATGTTGTGACTATCGAATCGCCACTAATAGCGCAACCACCCAATTTTGCTATAGCGATATTAAACACGGTTACTATTCGGGATTTGGCAGTATCACCCGCCTAATCAAAATAAAAGGGTTAGCATCTACACTCGATATACTTGATGGTACAACCTATTCTGCTAGAAAAGCACTCTCTATTGAGCTTGTTGATTATATTGTCCCCGTGCATAAAACCCACCAAACGGCGCAATACCTTATTGCACAAGATAGTGATGAGGCAAAGTACAAACCTTCCCGTTTTAATGTTAACGCCTTATCTAAGGCACTGTTACCAAAGAAACTTCAAGTCGCCCTGCTTAATAATCAATATCACTCAAATGCCATCAGCAGCATTATAAAAACGTGGAAAGTGTTTAATGCCAGCTCCGATGCAAGCCATAATGAAGCACTTGAAGCAGCAAAATTAATAATATCGGATGCCACAAAAAACCAGCTAAAACTGCAAAAACTGTATCAAAAACTTGACCAAAATATTACCGCTACCACACCACACTCGCAGCGTATTCATATCATCGGTTGTGGTGTAATGGGGCATTATCTTGCCCGACTTTGCGCTGAAAACGGTTTTTATATCAGCATTTACGACACCCGCTATACCGCATTAGAAAAACTATTACCCGAACTCTATCAAGACTGTGATAATAAAAATCAGTCCAAACTACGCCATGAACTGCTCGACCGCATCGTGATTGATGTTGATAATAGCGGGCTAACTCATGCTGATATTATTATTGAAGCGATTCCTGAAAATAAGCATGCTAAAGCCTCCCTGCTCCACGATATAGACAAACAGGCAAAACAAAGCGCCGCTATTCTAACCACCACCGCCTGCTTACCATTAGAAGAAATTGCTAAGGGAATGAAAACACCACAGCGTTTAGCCGCGTTTAATCCTTATCATCCTTTATTTTCTAGCAAAATCGTTGAAATTAGCATCCATAAGAATAATCCGCAATTAAATGAGCGCATTAAAGCCTTTAGCAAAGCCCTGCAACTCAAACCAATCCAAGTCAAAAGTAACTCAGGCTATCTCGGTACACGCTTATTAATGACTTATCTGATTGAATCTATGCTGATTCATCAATCAGGCATAAGCACCCAAGCCATCGACAAACTTACTGCCAATATGGGCATGAGCCATGCACCTTTTTATCTTATTGATAGCATTGGAATTAGTGAGTGCCTACAAGTCAGCGAAGCCCTTGCAGATCGGCTCAATTACGATGTCCCCAGTATATTGATGCAAAAAAATGAACAAGGATTAAAAGGGAAAAAATCAGGTGCAGGATTTTATCGCTATAAAAAAGGCAAAAAACAACAAGCAATCTTTGATAAAACGCTCAGTTCGCCCTCTTGGAAGCATAAAAGCAAGGCAATAGAAAAGCGCCTAATAGAAAAAATAATTAATGAAGCACGCAGTTGCCAACAACAAAATATTGTTGCCGATCAAGAAATAATTGACCTTGTGGCAACGATTATTACAGGATTTGCCGCAGAAAAAGGCGGACCACTCGCCTATTTACACCAATTGCAATCTAAGCAAGCAATAACAAACACAGAAAACGAATAGACACTATTGTATCTATTATCAGCCTATTTAGTTAAATTAGGATATTCGTTCCCATACTCTAGCATCACTGCCATTGAATTAAGGATTATCATATTATTTTCAAAAAGCATTTGGATAAAAAATATTTTGCTACAAGCGTTGCATATTAGAAAGCTATTGAATTATTATTCCTTGGCTATATATTCATAACTATAATAAACCAAAGGAAAAAACGATGCCTGTTGCACAAAAAACGGTAAAAAAGACAAAAGAAGTCATTTCTTATTACAACCCTAAAGTATGGAAAGAAAAAGGATTAAAGTGGACATTAGGACTTTTTTCAGTGACCGCAGTGCTGGCTGTTTTCGTACTCATGTTTATTTGGAGTAGTGAGCCGAGTCAGTTTGATGTACTTGAAAATACCTATGAAATTACGGGGACTGAAAAAGGGCAAAAAATAGTCAATGGTGCAGTAACAACAGCAACACTGTCTCGCTTGGTCGGTACATTGCTTGATAAGCCAGGTGGCTTTATTGAAAATGATAAGCTACCTCCAGGTGTGATAATGGATAATATGCCAAATTGGGAGTTTGGTGTGCTCACTCAAATTCGTGATTTTTCACTGTCAATGCGTGATGACTTAAGCCGCTCGCAATCACAATCATCTGAAAATAAAAACTTAGTGAAGGCACAGATTAGTTTTAATATTGATAGTGAATCATGGATGCTACCACCTGCTGAAAGTTCATATCAAACAGGTCGTAAAAAGGTAGATGCCTATATTGATGAGCTACAAAAAGGTCAAGCGCAGTTTTTTGCGCGCGCAGATAACCTGCGTACTTTATTAAATAAAATGCAAAAACGCCTTGGTTCATTATCTCAAAATCTAAGTGCGAGCGTTGGACAGATAAGAATTAACACCGATTTAGCGGGTGATAGTAGCGCAACACAAAGCAGCGCGACTGCTGATCAACAATTAATTAAAACAGATTGGTTTAAGATTGATGATGTTTTTTATGAGGCGCGTGGACAAGCATGGGCAATGTTGCATATTTTAAAAGCGGTAGAAATAGATTTTGAAAGTGTATTAAAAAAGAAAAATGCACTGACCAGTTTGCGCCAAATTATCCGTGAGTTGGAATCTACGCAAGCAACCGTCTGGAGCCCTGTGATTCTTAATGGTAGTGGTTTTGGTTTTGTTACCAATCATTCTTTGGTGATGGCATCGTATATTTCGCGTGCTAATGCTGCATTAATTGATCTTAAAAACCTATTGCAAGATGGTTAAAAGGGCTACCAATTTAAGACGGGACAAATCTTGTGTAGGTCGGGTTAGCTTATCAAGCGTAGCGAGATAACGTAACCCGACACAAAACACCTAGAAATTGTCGGGTTACGTTTTTTTGTAAGCAAAAAAATCTAACCCGACCTACAATTTTTCTGTCCCACCTTAAGTTGATAGCTGTTAAAAGTTAAAAGGATCAAAAATAGCTCCCTCGCAAAGATGCAGAGTATACTAAGAAAAGATTATTCTTTTTTATAGCTCTGCGTTTTTGCGAGATTAATCTTCGTTCCGATGTCCATTCTCTAGCGGTGTAATACTAAATATCTGGACTACCCATGCCTATTCCCTCCAAACGCCTCTTTTATATCCTCTCGATCATTGCTCTAATAGGTTTATTAGCAACACTCTGGACAGATTTAATAGAACTGTGGAAATTTTCCCTGTCTATAACCCTAGTGACTGCCGCCGTTGATTTGCTACTCGTTTATTTAAAGCAACCTATAGAAGCCTTGCGAGATGCCCCAGGCTCGCTACCTTTAGGAGTCAACCGTCAAATAAAGCTACGCTTACATAATCACTCTAAACGTTCGCAAACACTGCAAGTTTATGATCATTATCCTGAATCAATGGAAGTTGAAGGGTTGCCCGTTAACCTTAGTATAGGTGCAGGTCAATATGCTGATATTGAATATAAACTGACCGCAATAGAGCGAGGGAAATTCCTCTTTCCACGGGTACAAATCCATTTAGAGTCATTGCTAGGATTGTGGCAACGCAATATTAACTTAGATGAGGTCAGCGAAACGCACGTCTACCCTAATTTTGCTGCTATTTCACAATATGCCTTACTGGCAACTGATAATAATCTAAGCCAAATGGGGATTATTAAAAAGCGTCGTCGTGGTGAAGGGCAAGATTTTCACCAACTACGTGAATATCGTGAAGGCGATGCATTACGCCAAATTGACTGGAAAGCAACGGCGCGTAGCCTAAAGCTTATCTC
>DRMS01000469.1 GCA_011322515.1 Leucothrix mucor | reverse complement strand
CCGCAACGTAGACAGTCTTTTATATCATCATTGAGTGCGCCTAAGTCATTATTTTCTAATAAAATGGCTTCACGCTCGACCAAGCGTAATGAGGGTGTATAAGCATTGTCTAGCCCAGAATCAGGCATTAATTTACCGCGATTAAAATTGCCTTTTGGATCAATTTTTTCCTTATAACGGGCAAAATCTTCAATACTTTGCTTATCCATATAATGCATTTTGGTTAAGCCAATACCATGTTCGCCAGAAATAACACCATCTAGCTGATGCGCTAGCGCCATAATCTCATCAACAATATGCTCCGCTTCCTGCATCATTTCATAGTCATTTGAATTAACAGGAATATTGGTGTGAATATTGCCATCACCCGCATGCATATGTAGCGCCACAAAAAGGCGGCTAGAGCGTACTTTTTGATGGGTTTGTTGCAAGGTTTCGCGCAGTGGTTGTAATTCCCCCCCCACAAAAATATCGTCTAACGGTTGCTTCACTTCTTTGCGATAAGAAACAATCAAATCACGGCGTAGTAATAAATCAATCACCCGATCATTTGCTTGTATTGCTTTGAGCGATTGTTCATCCAATAAATTTTTACACTCCTTGGCAGGTGTATCAAAATTATCCAGTAATTGTTTCCAGCGCGAACTAATACCGTCTAAAAATTCATTAGCATAGTCTTTTTTAATCTGTAGCGTAGAGAAGTTAATCGCCTCTGGATTATAACTAGCTTGTTTAAACAAAACGGCATTATCTCCACTAAAACAGGCTTGCATTGCTTTGATAATAGTCAACTTATTCTGTATTGATTGGCGAATATTAATGCGCTCAATGCTTTCACTATAGCGGGATAGATTATGCAGTGGGATAACCACATCTTCATTGATTTTAAACGCATTGGTATGGGCTGCAATAGCGGCGGTGCGGGTGCGATCTAACCAAAATTTATGCCGTTCTGCGGGTGTAACGGCAATAAAACCCTCTGCTTCGCGCTGTTTAGCCAGCTTGATCACCGTCTCTACAGACTCAATTAAGGCGCTTTCATTATCACTAACAATATCGGCTAACAGTAGCATTTTAGGCAAGCTACCCCGCGCTGCTTTTGGGGTGTATTTTACCGCTTTAATATAACGCTCATCCAAATGCTCAAGCCCTGATAGCAACACCTCGCTATTGGTATCCAGATAATTTTTAATTTCAACAATGGCAGGAACGGCTTTTTTTAAATCCGTACCATAAAATTCCAAACACACCGTGCGTACTTTTTCAGGCAGGCGATGCAAAATAAACTCAGCCGAGGTAATTAGCCCATCACAGCCCTCTTTTTGAATCCCTGGTAATCCGCCAAGAAACTTATTGGTAACATCTTTACCTAAGCCTTGTTTGCGGAAAAACTCCCCCTTAAAGGTTAATATTTCAGGCTCGCCTTGTTGCGTTATACCATCTTGAGCAAAACGGGTGACACGAAATTGCACCTGCTCTTGTTCGTGTATTTTGCCAAGATTATGATTAAGCCGTTCCACCGTCATCCAATCCGCATCAGGCGTAACCATGCGCCATGAGACGAGATTATCCAATGTCGTCCCCCACATTACTGCCTTTTTACCACCTGCATTCATGGCGACATTACCACCAATAGTCGAAGCATCCTGCGAGGTAGGATCAACCGCAAATACCAATCCAGCCGCACCCGCTCGATCCGATACACTACGGGTAATCACCCCTGCACCTGCTCGAATTACAGGCACATTAGCCTCTAAATCAGGCAGATCATTGCGGTAGTTAATCCCACTGAGTGATTCTAGTTTTTCGGTATTAATCACCGCACTCAATTCATCCAAAGGAATTGCTCCCCCTGTATAACCCGTACCGCCACCGCGTGGAATAACCGTTAGACCGAGTTTAATACTGCACTGTACTAACGCCGCAATCTCCTCCTCCGTATCAGGCGTTAGTACCACAAATGGCAACTCAACCCGCCAGTCCGTTGCATCGGTCACATGCGCTACCCGTGCTAAGCCATCAAAATAGATATTATCTTTAGCGGTAATCTTGCTAAATTGGCGGATCGCTTTTTTGCGTAAAGCATAATACTCAGCAAACCAGTCAGAAAATTGTTCAATGGATTTTGCTGTAATTTGCATTAATTCCAGCGTTTTTTTATTCCCATCCGCACGCTTTTTAATACGTTGCAAACGTTCTTGCATAGTGGAGATTAAAGAATTACGCCGTTTTTGATTATTCAGCAAATCATCTTGGATATAAGGATTACGCATGACCATCCACATATCCCCCAGCAACTCCAATAGCATATGCGATGAAAGCCCTGTCTCCCGCGTCTCGCGCAACTTCTCCAAAATGCTCCAAGCATGATCGCCCAGCACACGAATAACGATTTCACGGTCTGAAAAGGAAGTGTAATTGTAGGGAATCTCACGATAAGGCTGAGATTTTTGACTGTTCATGCGATGCACCAATAATTGCGGGAGGTTGAAAATGGTCGAGTTTATTACATAGCGGGGATTTTTGTAAGGAAGTTTCAAGTAATGAATTACCCCCTATTGTGCATATTTTTTGCTTCTTCTAATGCCTCATCTGGCTATCAGCTTAAGGTGGGAGAGTTAATGTTTCTGCTATTCACCTACACCCTTCGACAAGCTCAGGAAGCTAGTTCCCTGAGCTTGTCGAAGGGTGCGGGTTGTTTGCTATGACTTTAACTTGTCCCACCTTAAGTTGGTAGCCCCTCATCTACTGTTCTTGAAAAGGCAATACTTCCTGTTTTTTTTACGAATACCTGCACCTCGTAGTTAAGGTAAGAATACCGATAAGTGTTTCATGTGAATTAATTGTGGGGAAAAATAGAAATAGTTGAATTAATTTTTCAAAATAATCATCTGTTAATGAATCAATATTTAAAGCCAAGAAATCTTCTGTTTATAACGAATTCTATTGGTGATATAACAAGCTGATATATATAATTAAAATGTATAAACACATGAATAAGTAGTGTAAATTTCATGATGCTTAATGGATAGATCACCTATTTCTAGTTATGATATAAAAGTATTAATCTATGATAAGAGTCACTAACAGAATCCATTATAAGCAGAAAAAACAATGTAATCAGGATATATCGAGGATTCGTTTTCGTGTTAAGCATGTTACGAGCAGTATTAAACGGTGTCGAATTGCAAAAGATAGAAATAGAAACTGGCTAAAAGGATTTCAAGACCGAGTTATGTCAGTACAGCAATTCCCGCTCATGCCGTAGAGCGCACTATATAAGTGCTATAAAAATAGCAGTGGTTTTCTAATTTTCAATCAAATGGCCTACTACCGTTGTTTACCTTAAATTAGAGCGAGAACTGCTGATGTTAGTAGCTTGTGGATTGCACAATTTAAGATTAAAATTTAGACCTTGGAAAATAGTAGAAATGCCTGAGTCTTTAAAATCGGTATAATTCCTATTATTTGCTGCTTTTCGTGGTTAAAAACACTTAACTGCGTAACATCAGTTATTTAGTAGAAAAAACAATCAGATCTTAAAATACAACCCAATGTCAACAGAGTCTAGTTAACCACCTTGTTGCTCAAAGGAAGACCGTCCCATATTTCAATGTCATCAATCCATTGAAATTTTGGGTTTGCATCGCCGTATAATTGAGTCAGTATAATGAAATCTATTGGCTGGGCATTTCTCGTTGTCGGCCCAATATGTTTTGCAACTAATTGACCATTGATTTTCCAAAAAACTTTTCCATCCTTTCCTTCGCTCCAATGCCAATAAAATTCAGTGGAAAACCATTGATTCATAGGCACAGGAATATCAGTATTATCAACTTCCCAAATAGCAGTAGTTGGGTTCTCGTCACCTTGGAAATGCCAAAAGGGAGTGCCTTGTATATCAGTATAAATAAATGCAATTAAACGAAAACCAGTTCCTTTAGCATAACCTATAGTTTTATACTCAAAGAGCGCACGCCATTTGTCAATTTGATTTAAGCTTGAGCTATCTAACTTCATCCAGTATTTAACATACAAATCTTTTCTACCATCAACTATATTAAGAATTTCGTAAGGATTTTGAGTAACGCCTATGTCATAATTTTCAATACTATAGAGAGCTTTAGTTTGGTTTCCATCATGCCCTTTTACTGATTGAATTTCACTATATATCGCATTTTGGTTATCATCATCAATATAGTGAATTCCACTTTCACTTGCACCCAAAACATCAATAGGCCAACTATCCCCCGTTTCAAGGTCAGTTCCTCTAATGAAACGAAAATCTTCAGAATCAGGAACAACGCTGGTATCAATGTAAACACCTTTTTCAAAGCCTGAACTAAATAATAACTTGGCTTCATTCAGTGATCCTTGTGTAATGCTGTTGGTTCTATCACCCTTACAAGACACTATAGTTATTAATAGAAGCCCTAATAAAAATGCATAATTGTGGTTATTAGTCATTGTCTGCGGATACCCTTGTTTAGAACAAAGGAGGCTTATCGCCCACGTCCTCTGCTGTAGGGGGCATCAAGATTTTTCATGCAAGTTGCTTTTAAAAGACATTGCTTGGAACTATAGACATTCATTTATTAAATTTCCGCACCCTTCGACTCCGCTCAGGGAGCTGTACCCTGAGCGGAGTCGAAGGGTGCAATTATTTATGTGAAATACTATACCTTCGCAACGCGCTAGCGTTGCGAAGGTAGTTAAGTCTTTATAGCTGTTTGAATTTAACCCACTGCTCAGGGCTTAAAATAGCTTTAATTTCGTGCATTAAAGGTCTTATTTTTTGCTTTTGTTCTGGAGAAAGGTTGAGCTTACTCATCATTCCACCCATCATACCTTTATTTTTTTGATGCATTTCACTATCACCATGCTTTTGCTGATGCATGCCTTTTTTATGCATGTCGCCTTTATCCATTCCCATGCCTTTTCCATGCATATTTTCGACGTGCTGTTTAAAGCCTTCTGGCTCTTCAATCTTGCCAGCATAAATATATTGAGCAATTTTTATTGCATCTTCTTTAGGAACAACAATCGGTGGCATTATTCTAAATTTATTGATCGCGCCACGCATAAGACTTTTACTTGCATCTTGCTTTCCAACCCAGCTAGTAACAGCCTGTACAAATGAAGCTTCGTCTGTATGAGTCCCAATATAATGCAATCTTACCGCCGCTATGGGTGGTGCAATACGTTTATTCATATCCATGCCACCAACATTTGCGCCATGACAAGCGGCACAATATGTCTTAAATAATTTCTCACCTTCTTGGTATTTATTATCATCTGCAAAGCTTGCTTGAGATAAACAAAGTGATGTAGCTATTAACAATGGTTTAATGATTTTCATAATGCTATTCCTTACTATTTTTTTCATATGCTCTAAGTTTAAGCAAACTTAACAACGGGAGGTACTTGCAAACTTAAGAAAATAACAGGATATCCCGCAGGAAGAAAGCCAAAAATTTAAAAATGACGTATTCCAAAACCTTGTAAAATAGAGTTATATATGTTCATAGATTAAATTTCCATTTTACAAACCAAAAAGGTTTTGCATCAACCTCAGCAAAATTAGCTTTGGAAATTATTTAAATAAAAAACGATATAAAACAAAACAGTAACAAATAATGAGTAGTTTATCTCTGTAGACGACAATTTTTCAGAATGCATTGTAAGTAATTGATTAATGGTTCTAAAAAAACATCTCAGCGAAAAAATCAATAGATTAGATTCTAAAAAGAATTTTTGTCGTGAAAATCAAAGGGGTCAGACTCGATTGATATTAAAAGTGTTATTCTAGGTTGAACTATGCCTGATTATTGAGCTTAAATTCAAAGTAGCGAGGGTAGGTTCTACTATATAACAAATAGAGATTCACTATGAAAAAAGCACTGCTTCCACCTCGTTCCCATTCGCGCCAGCGTTGCGTCTAAAAACAAGAACTATAAAAATATAATTCTTTGCTCTAAATTAAACCGATGGAGTCATCTGATGAGTCGTAGCCGTTATAGAACATGATGCCCTTTGGGCAAAAAGACAAAATCACATCATTATTCAATAAATCAATATGCATAATAATCAGCAATCCCCGCTCATGGTGTAAGTTGTTGATTCTAAAGGAGTTAATTATTAACCAACTGTGCTGTAAACTGTTGTTTTATAAGTAATATTTCCTAAGTGCTTAGACTGCCCTTAATAATCACTT
>DRMS01000468.1 GCA_011322515.1 Leucothrix mucor | reverse complement strand
GAGTCAGGAATCTCATCAGGGGCTGCGGTCACCATAATCGCATCATAGGGGGCTGTATTTTTCCACCCCCATGTTCCATCTGCATGATGTACATGGATATTTCTATAACCAAGATCATATAATAAATCACGAGCATGACGATAAAGTGGTAAAATACGTTCTACTGTATGCAGGTTTTTTACCAAGCTACCTAGCACCGCTGCCTGAAAACCTGACCCTGTTCCAACCTCTAGTATATTTTCTAATTTATCATCATGACCTTCTAGCAACAATTCCGTCATGCGTGCGACAATATAAGGTTGTGAGATCGTTTGCCCATGACCAATCGGTAAAGCGGTATTTTCATAGGAACGACTTGATAGCGCAGCATCCATAAATAAATGACGAGGAACCAGCCGCATTACGCGTAACACGTCTTGGTTTTTTATGCCCAAGTGCTCAATTCTATCAATCAAGCGATCCCGTGTGCGCTGGGATGTCATTCCGATACCTTTTATATCTAATTTTCGCATGATTAATTTAAAGACTATCCAACCATTTTTCTGTTGAGTTAATTACCTGATGACGTGTTAAGTCTATTTGTAATGGAGTTACTGAAATATAGCCTTGGTCTATAGCATAAAAATCAGTTCCTTCGCCTGCATCCTGTTTTTTACCTGGCGATCCAACCCAATAGATAGTACGACCACGCGGATCTTTGCTTTTAATAACAGGCTCTGCCCTGTGTCGCCTTCCCAATCGGGTGGCTTTAAAACCTTTAACCTCATTCCAAGGAATGTCAGGCACATTAATATTCAGTATAGTATCAGATTTTTCGTTAAAATCAGACAGCTGTCTCAATAATACCACGACTGCCTCAACGGCTGTAGAAAAATACTGAGGCTGAAACGATGCAATAGAAACCGCAATCGCAGGGAGTCCTAAGTTTCGTCCTTCCATTGCCGCTGCAACGGTTCCTGAATAAATAACATCATCCCCTAAATTTGCCCCTGCATTAATCCCTGAGATAACAAGATTGGGCGGATTATCGTATAGTCCAGTTAACGCAAGATGAACACAATCAGTTGGTGTGCCATTAACACTAAAAAAATTTTTATCTCGCTGTGTTAAGCGCAATGGTGATTCTAATGTAAGCGAGTTACTTGCTCCACTTCTATCTCTATCTGGTGCAACCACCATCACCTCAAACTGTTGACTTAGGCGCTGATGCAAAGCTTTTAACCCTGACGCTATAAAGCCATCATCATTACTTAACAATATATTCATTAGACTATTTACTCATTATTTTTATAGAATAGGATAATCACTAAACAATAGAAAATCATGGCTACCAACTTAACACGGGACGGGACATGCTCAGTCATAGCAGAATAACCCGCACCCTTCAACAATCTCAGGGAACTAGCCCCTTTTTATTCAAAACATCGTTCTCTTGGCTTTTCAAAGGTTTGCAGGTAGAAACAGGCGGAATTTTAATTATCCTGCGTTAAGTTGGTCGCTGAAAAACACTATAACAATCTCTGGAATCATGAATTGATGCAAAAAAAACAATCTAAAAAAGCAATGCTTCCCGATTATGAGGATGACTTTCAGCTATTTCGTGATACCGTTCAAGATATAATTCCACTAAAGCATGACAAAATTCACCATCAACCCAAAAAGCCAGCTAGGCTAGCAAAACAATCTAACCCTCCCCCTCAAGAATCCATTATTGATTTTTTATCCGATGAGGCTGAAGTGCAAAGTATCAGTCCACTTGATCGTCTTAGCTATCGAATAGATGGCATTCAAAAAAGAGTGTTTAAAAAATTGCGTAGGGGGCAGTATATTATTATAGATGAGCTTGATTTACATGGATTAAATATCAAACAGGCAAAAAAATTATTATTACATTTCTTAGAAAATGCGCTTCAGGTTGAAGGCAGTTGCGTTAGTATTATTCATGGCAAAGGGCATCGCTCAGGTGATCAAGAACCCGTTATTAAACGACAAACTAATCACTGGCTCAAACAGCACCCCCGCGTATTGGCATTTCACTCGGCACAGCCTAAAGATGGTGGCACGGGTGCCGTTTATGTTTTATTACGACGCACTTGGCTGAATGATTAATATTCAATCAATATCTATACACAAAAACGGATGCTAAAAAGCATCCATTTTAATATAACTAAGGAAGTTTCAAGTAATGAATTTACCCATATTGCGCTAATTCTTTGCTTCTGATGGGGGCGCATAGTCGCTCTACGCAACGATTGATAAGATTCAAACTGGGGAAAAAAGGCAAGTAAGATGGGTAAATTCATTGCTTGGAACTTCCTAACTCAATTATTGAGTAAACTCACTTTTAAATTTTATTATCATCTGTTGTCGCATCTAAATCAAAAGGGTCACTATCATAAGAGGTAGCTACCGTTGCTGCTTTTGCTTTTGCATCAATACTACGCTGAAGTTTACGGTGTAAAAACCAGTCAACACTAAAGAATCGTCCTGCGCCCATAAAGAACAACGACAAGACCATAATAAAATACATCACACCTAAGGTTAATTGATCCACCGTTGCATCCGTATAACCATGTGTCATTAGCATATTCTTACCTGCGGTTAAAATATCTCCACTGCCTAGCGCCAATAAAACTGCAAACCCCATTAAGGCTAATAAAGGTAGGGATACCCAGCGTACCGCTAAACCAATAATTAATAAGAAAGCAGCAACGACTTCAACACCACCAATCACACCATTCATTACCGTTGGCAATGGCATGGGGGTTGTGCTTAATGCCTCAACTCCTGCTTGGTATCCCGCAGAATCAAACCAAGTCATTGGGCTGTACCACACAATATCATTTCCCGAAAATAGACCCAGTTTCTTACTTCCAGAAACCCACAGTAAGGGGGATAAAAATAAACGCAGTAAAAGAGGCGGTAGAAAGTCTAACCCTCTGAGCCATCCAAAACTAAAAAAAACGAGTAAAAATTTAACCATTAGGGGAATCTCCTTGATAAGTGTGATTCTCCTATTTGACTGTTTTCTAGCGAGTTTTGCAAGTACATTTTATTAGGATTAAGCAACCATTCATCTATTTGAAGACAAATTACCCACTTTTATCCAGCATTTCTGGCTTCTAAAAAAGCCTATTTCCAAAAAGGCTTGGCAATTTCTTTTGCTACCATCTCCTCAGTAAGCCCTATATCATCTAATAGATGTTGACTCAATTGCGCCAATTGTTTTCTTTGTCGAGCGCGCTGAACCCAAATATCAACCTGATCAAACCAACTCCTCTTTGAAGGTAAATATTCTATTTTATTATTTAAAACCAACGGTTTAGCTGTACTTAAGTCAGTATTTTTACACGCATTTAAATGCCGACTAAATTTTGCCTCTACATATACACCTGACATAATAACAACCTCCTGCTTGACTTAAAATTCTGAGACCTTTATTAAGCTCCTAAACAAGAAAACTATCTAATCGTTTAAACAGAAGGCAGCTATCAGAAATTCCGATTGTTGTTTTAGGTCATTGCTACTGTACTCTAAGTTAGTATAACAAGCTGTGTATTTTGCCAATACAGCCCTTGTGATAACGTGATAAGTAGTCAAGTAAAATTAATCTAACAAAGTAAACGAGCAACATGTTAGATTTATTGTGTCCTCTGACTTACGCCTTAACTTTTTTATGGACACTTTCTCATGGAACTCTACCAACTTCGCACGTTTGTCACTGTTGCTGATGTCGGCAATCTTACCCATGCTGCTGAACGACTTTATACCAGCCAACCTGCCATTAGTGCGCATATCAAAGCATTGGAACAAGAGCTAAATGTTAAATTATTTGATCGTATACCAAAAGGCATGCGTTTAACGGCACATGGTAAAATATTAATTGAAAAAGCGCATCAGGTCTTAAATACAACCAATGAACTACGCATTGAAGCCAGCACATTGTCTGGCAAACTTGCAGGTACTATTAAGATTGGACTCAACACCGATGCGGACTTTCTACAGTTATCTAAATTACATCAATTATTAACGGCAAAATCTCCACAGCTAAAAATCCAGCTAGCAGAAGGCATCTCAATAGAGTTGCTACATGAAATTCGCAGAGGGTCGCTTGATGGCTCATTTTATTTTGGGGACAATCCATTAAAAGAGCTAGAAAATATTCACTTAATGGATGCAACTATTGTGGTAGCAGGAGCAAATAAATGGGCAGAACAACTTAAAAAGGCAACCGTTGTTGACCTTGCAAAACTCCCTTGGATCTACCCCATTCCATCTTGTCCTTATCGTAAATTTGCCAATAATTTATTCAAAAATATTCCTGAAAAACCCAAATGGACTGCGGATGCATCATCAGAAAGTTCAATGAATGCATTACTGCGCTCAGGCGTAGGTGTGTCATTAATTCGCCAAGATGAAGCGCAACCTTGGATTGATGAAGGATTAATAACAATTTGGCAGGGAGAATCATTCACCTTACCTTTAAATTTTGCCTATTTAAAAAATAGAAAGCATGATCCGTTAGTGCAGGCTCTGGTAGCGTGTGTTGTTGAGTCTTTTTGATCTATAGATATTCATTTATTAAATTTTCACAGGAGTCCAAGCTTTCGCTTGTGCGAGCTACATAAAACAAGTTTTGGACTCCTTAGAGTCGGAAATTATTTATCTGAAAAACTATAGGTGAGGTAGATAGCTTATGTAATCCCCCCTTCGCCTAACAGCATCAGGAGAGGGCAAAGCTAAAGCATCGCTTCCATTTTCCTAAATTATAGGGAAAGTGTAATACAGCACTACTTACCCGCCACTCAATAAATTTCAGAACCTTCGGGCATTATGAATCTACAGTTTTTCACATAAATAATTGCACCCTTCGACTCCGCTGAGGGTACAGCTCCCTGAGCGGAGTCGAAGGGTGCGGAAATTTAATAAATGAATGTCTATACAGTCCAATCTCCTGACTTTCCTCCACTTTTTTTAAGCAAGCGCACATTACTAACCTCCATGCCACGGTCAACCGCTTTACACATATCATAAACCGTTAGCAAAGCGATTTGGGTTGCGGTTAATGCTTCCATTTCCACCCCCGTCTGCCCACTGGTTTCAACGGTTGTTTTGCAATACACCGCTGCGGGGTTTTGTTCGATTTTTAGCTCTATTTCCACTTTAGTTAATGCTAGCGGATGACATAAAGGAATTAAATCAGCGGTTTTTTTAGATGCCATAATGCCTGCAATACGCGCAATACCTAGTACATCACCTTTTTTATGGGTGCCTGCGACGATGTGTTGCAACGTTTTATCCTGCATCAAAATACGCCCTTCTGTAACAGCCACTCGATGGGTAATATCCTTTGCGCCCACATCAACCATATGCACTTCACCTTGCGTATTGAAATGTGTTAATTCTGCCATTTTTTTAGTATCCATTTGACGAACTCCCCTACTTTCCAGATGGGGGACTCTGCGGGAAGAAATGTAAACGCCTATACTATTCTAACCCCATTCAAAACATCAATCTCCAATGAGAATTTACTATGCGCTTTTTCCCATTCTGTTGTGTTTTATGTGATGCACAGGTAACAGGCGCTACTTCTTTATGCCAGCCCTGTTTAGAAGATTTACCCAGAATAAAAATCTGTTGTTATCAATGCGGTTTGCCACTTAAAAATACACAGGAGGCAAGTTTATGCGGTCAATGTCAGCAATCTTTGCCACCGATTGATTATTTAATCAGTAGTTTGCACTACGCTTACCCTGTTGATTATTTGGTTTCGCAATTAAAATTTCAGGGGGATTTAACTTATGCAAAAATCTTTAGCCAATTACTACTAACAACACTGCAAACGCATTACAGGGAAAAGGAAAGAGAACGACACCCTGAGCGACCAGAAATAATGATCCCTGTACCATTGCATAAAAAAAGAAGCCGCCAACGTGGATTTAATCAAGCTTTTGAAATAGCCTACCCCATAGCAAAAGCACTCAATATTCCTATTTCAGCCAATACCATTAAACGCATTAAATATACCGAAGCACAGTCATTATTAAGTGCATCAGAACGACGTAAGAATTTACATAATAGCTTTGTGCTTTCCAAACCTATTAGCGCTGAACATATTGTGCTAGTGGATGATGTCGTAACAACTGGAACAACCGTTTATGCATTGGCAACATTATTAAAGAAATCAGGGGTAAAAAAAGTTGGTGTATGGGCGGTAGCACGAGCTACGATCTCTAAATAATATGCTAATAATGATTAAGAGGACACAATAAATCTAATATTTTGCTCGTTTATTTTGTTATAGTTTTTCAGATAAATAATTTCCTGATAAAAGGAATGAAAACTTTAGCTTTTTAGTCATCAAGATGAAATTTAATAAATGAACGTCTATAGATTGATTATGACCTCCTACTTAGGAACTTTAAAGCCCCTTACCCTCTCTGTCGCTTCTATTTACGTGTTTATTTCCTTAGAGTAGCCTAAAAATTGCTAACCTAAGAGATCAAGAATCAAACGACTCTCCACCATACCCCGACATACCAACTGTGCT